>RFJN01000012.1 GCA_003694875.1 Planctomycetota bacterium
GTCCTGCACCGCTCCGAGGGGATCGGCCTCGACGGCGGCGGGATCGCTCGAGCGATCCCAGATGGCGACGACGAGAACGATGGCGGCGAGCACCCCGACGAGGCCGATCTTGGCTCCGTTGCCCATGGCGAAGCTCCTCCATTCGAATCGTGCCGGCGCGGCGTGGGCGGCCGCGGTGGCAGTGGCGCCCGCTGCGGGCTGTGGCGCGGGCGTGCAGACGGTTTCGTTTCGCTGGCTCGTTGCGTTCATGGCGTGACGATCTCCCCGATGCGGCGTGCGATGCGCACCGCCGCGTCCTCCTCCGTGCGGCGGACCGAGCGGTCCTGCTGCTCCCCTTCGTGTGCAGCCTCGAGCCACCACGCGATCGCGCGGCGCATGCCGCCGCGTGCGAGATCGTGCTGCTCGAGCACGCGGAACGCGCCGGTGCGGGCGGCGGCACGTGCGTTGGCGCGCTGGTGGTCGCCGGCGGCGTGCGGGTAGGGCACGAGCGCGGCGGGCAGCCCGCAGACCTGCAGCTCGGCGATCGTGCTGCCGCCGGCCCGGCACAGCGCAAAGTCGGCGGCGGCGTAGGCGCTCGGCATGTCGCGCAGAAACGGGCTGAGGTGTACGCGCAGCCGCGCGGCGCGGTAGCGTGCGCGCAGGGCGCCGAGATCGTCGTCACCGGCGAGGTGGATCAGTTCGGCGTCGGGGCGGCGGGCGACGATCGCGGGCAGCGCCTCGGCGACGGCGCGATTGAGCGCGTGCGCCCCCTGGCTGCCGCCGGCCACGAGCAGCACGGGGGCGGCTGGCGAGAGCCCGAGGCGGCGGCGTGCGACCGCGCGCGGAGGGCGGGTGCGCACGGCCGGGCGCACGGGGTTGCCGGCGATCTCGCAGCGCGCCGTGGCGCCGAGTGCGTGCGCGGTCTCCTCCCACGGCACGAAGACGCGCTCGGCGCGCGGGGCGAGCAGCCGCACCGCGCGACCGGGTACCGCGTTCTGTTCGAGCAGCAACAGCGGGATCCCGAGCCGGTGGGCGGCGAGTCCCGGGGCGACGGCGGCGTAGCTGCCGAGGCCGATCACGAGGTCGGGCTCGATCGCGCGCAGGCGGCTGCGGGTGTGCGCGAGGGCGCGCAGCAACTGCAGCGCGAAGCGCGGCCAGCCGGTGGGCCGTCGTGGCGGCCGGGGGGCGGGCAGCCGCTCTTGCCGGACGCGGGTGCCGGCCATGCCGCGTCGTTCGGCGGTGCGCCCGGTGCCGAACAGCCACGCCTCGACGGGGCCGGGGTGGCGGTCGGCGAGCGCGTCGAGGACGGCGAGTCCCGGAAAGAGGTGTCCGGCGGTGCCGCCGCCGGCGAGCACGACGCGCAGTGTGCGGCCTCGTGCGGCTCGCCGGGTGTGCGGTCGTCGGGCGGTGCGGCGCTGGCTGCGGGATCGCGGTCGCGTTCGCGCCGCGGCCGATTCGTCGGTGTGCGTCCGGGGGCGGTGTGTGGTCGGGAGGTTCACGGCTGCGGTCCTCGCGACTGGGCGGCGACGTTGAGCAGCAGCCCCACCGCCCCGAGGGTGACGACGAGGGCGGAGCCGCCGTAGGAGACGAACGGCAGGCTGATGCCCTTGGTGGGCATGCTGGCGGTCACGACCGCGATGTTCATGCACGCCTGCAGGCCGATCGCGGTGGTGAGCCCGAGCGCGACGAGCCGACCCTCGAGGTCGGGGGCGCGCAGCGCGATGCGGACGCCGAAGCCGACGAGGGCGACGAAGAGGGCGAGCACGACGAGGGTGCCGATCAGGCCGAGTTCCTCGCCGATGATCGCGAGGATGAAGTCGGTGTGGTCGTCGGGCAGGAAGTACAGCTTCTGCCGGCTGCGGCCGAGTCCGAGGCCGGTGAGGCCGCCGGAGCCGAGCGCGATCAGCGACTGGTGGACCTGGTAGCCCTTGCCGAGCACGTCGCCGGCGGGATCGAGGAACACGCGCAGCCGGGCGCGCACGTGCTCGAGGCGGGTGAGGCCGTAGGCGAGGGCGGCGAGGCTGGCGGGCAGGCCGACGACGAACAGGTGGCGCAGCGGGATCGCGCCGGCGAGCAGCAGCACGCCGGTGATGGCGCACAGGAACAGGGCGGTGCCGAAGTCGGGTTCGATCGCGACGAGTCCCACGACGGCGCCGACCGCGGCGAACAGCGGCAGCGTCTGGCGCAGCCCGGGGGCGGTGGGCAGCCGTCCGAGGCGTCCGCACTCGCGCGCGCACAGCAGCACGAGCAGGATCTTGCCGAGTTCGCTCGGCTGGAACTGGAAGGCGCCGAGGTGGAACCAGCGGTGCGCGCCCTTGTGGCCGGGCTGGAACAGCACGGCGATGAGCAGCAGGCACAGCGCGAGGGTGCCGAGCCGGCTGAGGCGCACGAGGGCGTGGTAGTCGGTGCTGCGGGCGAGCAGCAGGGTGAGCCCGGCGACGAGCGACCACACGAGCTGCCGGCGCAGGAAGAACGCGGGGTCGCCGAAGCGTCGGTCGCACTCGACGGCGGTGCTCGAGTAGACCATGACGAGGCCGAGGGCGACGAGGGTGAGGGCGACCGCGAGCAGCCCGTGGCCGGGATCGATCCCGCGCTGCGAGCGGGCGGCTGCGGGGCTCGCGACGGCGCTGGCGGGTGCGGCGGCGCAGCTCGTCATGTCAACGCACCTTGAGGGTCATGAGGGCGAGCACGCACAGGATCGCGCCGGTGATCCACAGGCGGGTGGTGACCTTGGTCTCGAACTGTCCGCCGAACTCGAAGTGGTGGTGCAGCGGTGCGATGCGGAAGATCCGCCGTCCGGTGAGGCGGAAGCTCGCGACCTGCAGCACGACGCTGAGCGCCTCGAGCACGAACACCCCGCCGGCGAGCACGAGCAGCAGCTCCTGCTTGACCGAGAGTGCGAGCACGGCGATCGCGCCGCCGAGCGCGAGCGAGCCGGTGTCGCCCATGAAGATCTCGGCGGGGTGGGCGTTGTACCACAGGAAGGCGAGCGTGGCGCCGGTCAGTGCTGCGCCGGCGACCGCGGCCTCGCCCGCGCCGGGCACGTAGGGAAGCTGCAGGTAGGCGGAGAAGTCGGCGCGACCGACCACGTAGGCGATCAGGGTGTAGACGAGCAGCACGAACACGCTCGAGCCGGCGGCGAGTCCGTCGAGCCCGTCGGTGAGGTTGACGGCGTTGCAGGTGGCCACGAGCACCAGGGCGGCGAAGAACACGAAGCCGAGTCCGAGCGGGACCGAGACGCCCTTGAAGAAGGGGACGGTGAGGGCGGTGCCTTCCACGGGCGGCAGCGGTTGCGGGCTCGGCTCGGCGCGGCTCGTCTCCGTGCGGGCGGTGGCGGGGGCCTCGAGGGCGAGGGCCGGGCGCGTGGCGGCCTCGACGCGGAAGTCGCGACTCTCGTAGTGGGCGAACAGGGCCGCGCCCACGCACAGCCCGACCGCGCATTCGAGTGCGAGCTTGCGTCGTGCGCTGAGGCCGCGGCCGCTCGAGTGCAGCTTGCGCCGGTCGTCGGCGAGGCCGATCGCGGCGAGCGCGAGGGTGGCGAAGAGCACGAGCAGGGGGAAGAAGGCGTCGAGGCGTGCGAACGCCACGATGCCCACGAGCGCGGTGAGCACGATCGGCACACCCCCGAGGGTGGGGGTGCCGCGCTTGTTGCGGTGCAGGGCGTCGAGTTCGGCGCTGTCGCCCTTGGCGACCTGTTCCCCGAACTGCAGCCGCCGCATGAGACGGATCCAGACGGGGGTGAACAGGAGCCCCAGGCTGAAGGCGGTGAGGGCGGCGAGGCCGGCGCGGACGGTGATGTAGCGAAGCAGGTTGACGGGCAGCAGGGTTTCGAGCATGGGGGCCGCTCTCCGCGTTGGGGCGGGGGAGCCGGCACCGCACCGGCTCGCGCATCCGGTGCTATCGACAGGGCGCGCGGCGGTGTTGAGCGGCGGGGCGAGAGAGCGTGCGAGCGTCCGGCAACGGTTCGAATCGCGGTCGTTATCGGACTTCGGCGGGTTCGTCGTCGCCGGTCACGAGGCGTCGGATCTCGGGCCGCGGCTCCCAGCGAGCGGTGGCCTCGCGCACGGTCGGGCCGAGTCGGGGAGCGAGCAGCAGGATCTGTTCGAAGTGGTAGGGGGCGAGTTCCTCGAGCCGTTGGGCGAGGCGCTCGGGCAGCGGCCGTTCGTCGCGGGGCAGCGGGAGCACGCGCACCCCGCGGCGGGCGAGCACGCTCGCCATGCGGTCGGGGTCGTCGGGATCGAGCGGCAGCAGGCTGGTGGCGCGTCCGGCTTGCAGCGCGTTGTCGAGTTCCTGGGCGAGTCGTGCCGAGAGCCGCGGCGTGTCGCGGCGCGGCAGGGCGGGGGCGATCACGAGCACGCGGGGGCCGGCGCTGCGCTGCGCGGCGACGAGCAGCCGCTCGATCGACTCCGGTTCGTGGTGGGCGAGTTCGGGGTGGCGTTCGCGCAGCGTCGCGAGTTCCGCCTCCGGTACCTGCACGCGCAGTCCGGTCACGGGGGGCGCGTCGTGCTCGATCACGATCGCCTCGGGCACGTAGCGCACGGGCAGGCGGTGGGGTGTGGGGGGGCGTTGCTGCAGGCGCAGGGCGAGATCGAGCTCCTCGTAGAGCGTCGA
>RFJN01000013.1 GCA_003694875.1 Planctomycetota bacterium
CGAGGGCGTCTCGGGGGACGAGGGGGGCTCGGCTGCCGGCATGCACAGTCCCGACGACACGGGTCTGACCGCGTTCGCCGCCTCGGTCTCGGTCGGCGCGCCGCGGCGACCCTCCGACGACGCGCAGCGGTTTCGGGCCGCGGCGACCGAGGTCTTCGAGGTGCCCGACGAGGCGAGGTTCGAGGAGGCGACCGCTCGCAGCTGTGCGAACGATGCGTTGCGTTCGAAGCGGACCGAGGTCTTCGAGACGCCGCGGGCGCCCGGCTCGAATGTCTCGCCGTCGGCGTTTCGTTCGGCACGTACGGAGATGTTCGAGGTGCCTCCGGAGGCGAGCGAGGAGGGCGCTTGCTCGTCCACCGGCTCGGCTGATGCACTGCGGACAGCGCGCACCGAGATGTTCGAGGTACCTGTCGTGACGCCTCCGGGGGGGGCGCCCCCCGCCCCTGCGACAGCCTCGCCCGGGCCGTCGCCCGCGGTGGAGCGCACGCGGCAGCTCGCGACCCCCACGTTTGCGCCGGAGCCGGCGCGTTCCGTACCCCCCGCCTCGCCCGCGCCGGCGACGCCGCGACCCGGAAGGCTGCGCCGTCTGCTGCGTCGGATCGCGGGCTGGTTTCGGGGCAGACGGGGCTAGGCTCTGTTCGGAAACGCCCCCTGCTGCGATCTCCGGCTGACACCGACTTGCTGCGGCGTCGCGAGAACCGAAGCCGTCCTCGACGTGCTTCCGTACGCCTCCGGCGTCTTCGAACCTCGCTCCTCGCCAGTCGGCGCCAGCCGAATCTCTCGCGACGGGCTCGTTGCCAGACAGAGCCTGGCGCTTTCCGTCGGTGCGGCCGGGGGCACCGTCACCGTCGGGTGCCGCTTGCATCGGGGGCGGAGGTCGGCGCCCCGGCCCCCGGGGGACGGTGCTGCTTGCGCTGCAGGAGAGACGTGCCCGGCGCCAAGGCGCCGGGCACGTCGGGTCGGGGCCGCCGGGACCCCTTCGTGCCGCTGCCGCGTTCGTGCGCTACGGCTGGATCAGCCGCAGCATGTTGAAGAACGTGGTGTAGTTGCTCTGCACGATCGAGACGTCGGTCGCGTTGACCTTCCTGTCGCGGTTGTGGTCGTACGGGTCGTCGATCGCGGCCGGCGAGAACGGCGAGCGCTGGTTGGCCATGGTGGCCGTGGCGTCGGTGGCGTTCACGAGCGCGTGCCAGCCCGAATCACCCACCTCGCCGATCGCGTTGCCGAAGTAGAACACGTCGTCGGCGAGCAGACCGGTACGCGCTCCCGCCCTGACGCGCACCTGCAGCCACGCGCGCTTGACCGCCGAGGCGTCCGACCACGTGAGGTAGACGCGGTCCGAGCCGCCCGCTCCGGCGCCCTGGACGACGCGGATGCTCGTCGGAGCGTTCGCGAGCGACCAGCCGTCGGGGTTGTTGTCGTTGCCGGTGCGGAACTCGAAGTCGCTCGCCGCCAGCGAGGCGCTCGGCAGGTTGACGAGATCGATGATGATCCCGTTGATCCCGCGCGAGTAGCTCGTGTAGTTGGCGAAGCTCGCGCGGTTGCCGGGCAGCAGCGCGGTCTTGTCGGGCGCGATCGCGTCGTCGTCGCTCGTGGTGTCCCACGCCGAGTTCTCGTAGAAGACGTACCGGCCCGCGACGCCGCCCACCGTGGCCGTGACCGCCTCGCTCGTGCCGCAGCCCGTCGGGCACAGCGGCCCGCCGGTGCTGCCGTCCGAGATCGAGGTGATCGTGTAGCTGTAGCTGTGGCCCGCGGCCACCGCCGTGTCGACGAACGGCGGTGCGCTCACCGTGGCGTACGGGTTCGTGCCGAACGCGGCGCCGTCGACGCTGCGGAACACGAGGTAGCCGCTCGCGCCGCTGACCGGATCCCAGCTGAGCTGCACGCCGCCGGGTTGCACCGTCGCGGCGAGCCCGGTGCTCGGGTTGGCGGGGCAGCCCGTGGCCTCGACCGTGTAGGTGCTCGTGGTGGCGTTGCCGCAGGTGTCGGCCTCGGTGATCACGATCTCGTGCACGCCCGTGGCCAGGCACAGCGTCCGGTCGAACGCGAGGTGGCCGGGCTGCACGTCGAGCGGCGAGGCGAGACCGATCACCTCCACCCCGTCGACGGCGACCGTCAGCGTGAGCGGGTTGCCGTCGTCCGCGGTGCCCGCGATCTGCAGCTCCGCACCCGTGATCGAGGCCGGCAGCGGCGGATCGAGCACCACCACGGGGGGCGTGGCGTCGTCGATGAAGGTGTACTGCTGCTGGTTGCCGGCCGGGTCGGTGGCGAGCACCACGCACGTGTCCACGCACCCGGCGGTGTCGGGGAACGAGAGCCCCGTCACGTCGGGGAAGCTCGTGTACGCCACCGGTCCCGTCCCGTCGGCGTTGACCGGCACCCGCGCCCGGGCGTGCACGGTCACGTTGTTCGCACCGCCGAGCCCCACGAGCCGCAGGGTGTGGACGGTCTTGCGCAGGCTCTCGTCGTCGAGGCCGCTGGTGTCGCCCACCGAGTAGCCGTTGAAGGTGCCGTCGTGGCCCGTGCCGCCGAGGGCGGCGCCGTTGCCGGTGTACGGCGTGCCGGCCTCGAACCACAGCTCGGGCGCGGTGAACGGCCGCAGCACGTCCAGGAAGTTGCCCGAGCCCGGCGGATCCTCCCGCCGCTCGTTGAGCACCCGCATGCTGATCCGGACCGAGGAGGTGTTGAACGTGACCGGCGCGAGCACCACCTCGTTGGCCCGGCCGGGACCGGGCACCGTGATCGTGCGGGCGCTGCCGTCGGCAGCGAGCCGCGGTGCGACCTGCAGCACCTGCCGCAGCGGCTCCTCGTTGCTGCCGGGATCGGCCGGCCGCTCGACGTAGAAGTTGTAGAG
>RFJN01000124.1 GCA_003694875.1 Planctomycetota bacterium
GCTCGGTGTTGAGCGAGGCCGACATCCTGGCGCACGCCGCGGGTGACGTCCTCCCGGTGCCGGAGGCGCAGACCGCCGGTGTCGTCCTGCTCTCGGTGCTCGCCGGCGCCCTGGCGCGCCGGGCGCGTCCGGCCCGCTGACGCGCGGACGCCTGGCCTCTCGACACCTCTGTACGGCCTTGCCGAGTGCGCGCGGCTGCGGTGCGCCGGCGGGCACGCGGTGCCCGCCCGCCCCCTCGCTCGTGTTCGGGGAACAACGCGGCCGCGGTGTGCATACCGCCTCGAGAACAGCGGCTGCGAGGAGGTGTGCCATGCAGGGGATGGCGAAGACCATCACGGTCTGCACGATCGCATGGCTGTTGGGCGTCGGCGCCGGCGAGCCGGGCGCGGCGGCACGCCCCGCCGGCGACGATGGCATCGACGCCCTCGAGCGGGACTTCGACGCGCACGCGCGACGCGCTGCCCCGCGCAACGCCTTCCCCGTGCTCGATGATCCTCCCATGGTGGGGGCCGAACGCGCTCCGGCGTTCCTCGACGACCGGGCGTGGGTGATCGGGATCGAGATCGGAGGGGTCGCGAAGGCCTATCCGATCGCGATCATGGGCCGACACGAACTCGTCAACGACCACTGCGGTGCGCTGCCCATCGCCGTCTCCTGGTGACCGCTGTGTCAGACGGCCATCGTGTATGGCCGACGACTCGGTGATCGGGTCCTGAGCTTCGGGCACGAAGGGCTTCTCTATCGGCGATCGTTCGTCATGTACGATCGGCAGACCCACTCGCTGTGGGTGCATACCATGGCGCAGGCCGTCAAGGGACCGCTGCGCGGCACGCGCCTTCCGATCCTGCCGTCGAGCCTCGTGCCGTGGTCGGCCTGGCGAGCTGCGCACCCCGACACGCTCGTGCTCGCAGGCCAGCCCGCAAGAGGCTTCATGGGCCGGTTCGACGCCGCCCGTGCCCCGGAGCGCTACGGTCTGAGTCTCCAGCCGCGGGATGCGCCCGCGCGTCTGTACCCGTATCGCGCGCTGCAGAAGCGTCCCGTCGTCAACGATCGCTGGCACGATCGTCCCCTCGTGGTCGTCTTCGATCCCGCCACGAGTGCGGCCGCGGTGTTCGATCGCACCGTGGGGGGCCGGACGCTGCACTTCGCCGCGTTGCCCGCGGACCGGGACGGTCGGGCGCGCATGCGCGATACCGAGACGGGCAGCGTGTGGCTCCGGCTCAGCGGTGTGTGCGTCTCCGGTCCCCGCGCGGGCCAGCACCTCCGCCCCGTGCCCGCGATCCCGTGGCGCACCGACCGCTGGGCTGCCTTCTTCCCGAACGGTTCGGTGTTCTCCCCGTGACGCCGGGCGGCAGGCCGGGGCGGGCGAGCGCCACGGCGTCCCGCCCACCCCTCACGCGGTCTCGCCGTCGCGCCGCCTCGTGAGCCGGTAGTACACCACCGGGATCACGAAGAGGGTGAACAGCGTCGAGGCGAAGATCCCGAAGATGAAGCTCCAGGCGAGGCCGGAGAAGATCGGGTCGAGCGTGATCACGAACGAGCCGAACATGGCCGCGCCTGCGGTCAGGAAGATCGGACGCAGACGCGTCGCCCCCGCCTCGATCACGCACTCGAGCAGCCCCTTGCGTGCGGCCGGCACCGGGCAGCTCTCGAGATCGCTCGGCAGCACCGTGAGCTCCTCGTGCCCGCGCAGGTGCTCGATGAAGTCGATCAGGATGATCGAGTTGCGCACCACGATCCCCGCGAGCGCGATCATGCCGATCATGCCCGTGGCGGTGAAGAAGATCGGGGTCGCATAGCCCGCGACGCTGCCTCCGGCGAGCACGTTCAGCAACCAGAAGCCCGGCATGATGCCGATCACCGTGAGCGGGATCGCGAGCATGATCACCACCGGCATTCCGAGCGATCCCGTCTGCGCGACGAGCAGCACGTAGATCATGCCGAGCGCTGCCGCGAACGCGATCCCGAGATCGCGGAAGACGTCGAGCGTGATCTTCCACTCGCCCTCGCCCGCGAGATCGAGCCGCAGCCCGTCGGGAAGCGGATCGCGCTCGAGCGCGTGCTGCACGTCGAAGATCGCGTCCACGGGGCTGCGGCCCGCCACCTCGGCGATCACGTACGCCACCCGCTCGAGGTTCTTGTGGTAGATCGTGCGCTGCTCGTGCGTCTCGAGCGGGCGCACGAGCTGCGACAGCGGCACCATGTGTCCGTCGGGGGTGGGCAGCGACAGCGAGAGCAGATCGTTGCGCGAGTTGCGCAGCGCCCGCGGCAGCTCGAGCCACACCGGCACCGGATCGCGCTCGTGCTCGAGCCGCAGCGTGCTCGCCGCCGCGCCGCCGGTCGCGATCGAGAGCGCGGCTGCGATGTCGGCCTGGCGCAGTCCGTACTGCAGCGCCCGGTCGCGGTCGACCACGAACTGCAGCTTGGGCCACGGCGTCTCCACGTAATCGTCGAGATCGACCACGCCCTCGACCGTGCCGAACAGCTTGCGCACGTGCCCCGCGGCCGCGAGCAGCGCGTCGTAGGGGGTGTCCGGCTCGCCGTAGATCTCGCCCGTGAGCGTCGACAGCACCGGCGGGCCCGGCGGCAGCTCCACCACCTTCACCACCGCACCCGGATAGCGGGCGGCGATGCGCTCGAGATCGGGGCGGATGCGCAGCGCGATCTCGTGCGAGCCCGCCTCCCGTTCCTCCTTGGGCAGCAGGTTCACGCGAATGTCGGCCACGTGCCCGCCGCGGCGCAGATAGTAGTGGCGCACGAGTCCGTTGAAGTCGATCGGCGACGCGAGCCCCACGTAGCTCTCGTAGTCGGTGACCTCGTGCAGGCCCGCGAGGTAGGCGCCCATCTCGCGCACGATCGCGTCGGTGCGCTCGAGCGGGGTGCCCTCCGGCATGTCGAGCTGCACGAGCACCTCGTTCTTGTTGTCGAACGGCAGCATCTTCAGCGGCACCTTGCCGAGCACCGGCAGCAGCGCCGAACCCACGAACGCGAGCGCCACGAGCAGCAGGAACACCGGTCCGCGCCAGCTCGTGAGCAGCGGCTCGAGCAGACGCCGATAGACCCGGTAGGTGCGGGTGCGGGTGAGCTCGAACGGCGGCTCCTCGTGGCCGTACTCGCTCTTGAGCAGGTGGTAGGTGGCCCACGGGGTGACCGTGAACGCCACCACGAGCGACATGAGCATGGCAACCGGCACGTTGAACGCCATGGGCGCCATGTAGGGGCCCATCATGCCGGTGATGAAGAACATGGGGAGAAACGACACGATCACCGTGAAGGTGGCGAGGATCGTGGGCGGCCGCACCTCGTCCACCGCCGTGAGGGTCGCCTCGAGCGGCGGTTCCCGCCGCAGCTTGAAGTGGCGGAAGATGTTCTCGACGTCCACGATCGGATCGTCGACGAGCAGCCCCAGCGACAGGATCAGCGCGAACAGCGTCACCCGGTTGATCGTGTAGCCGAAGATCAGGTCGAACAGCAGCGTGACCGCGAGGGTGACCGGCACCGCGATCGCCACCGCCAGCGCCTCGCGCGGCCCGAGCGCGAGCGCGAGCAGCACGATGATCGTCGCGATCGCGATCCCGAGGTGCTTCACCAGCTCGTTCACCTTGTGGTTGGCCGTCTCGCCGTAGTCGCGCGTGACCGTGACCTGCACGCCGTCGGGGATCACCGTGCCGCGCATGGCCTCGACGCGCTCGATCAGGTCGCGGGCGATCCAGACCGCGTTGGTGCCCTTCCGCTTGGCGATCGCGAGGGTGACCTGGGCGTACTCGCGGCCCGGCTCCACCGGCGGCGGGTCGCCGAGGTGCCGCGCGCGCTCGGCCGCAGGCCCGAAGCCTATGCGCGTGTAGTGGGAGGGCTCTTCGGGACCGTCCACGATGCGCGCCACATCGGTCAGCAGCACGGGCTTGCCCGCGCGCACCGCGATCCGCAGCGCCTCGAGGTCGGCGCGGCTGCGCAACGCCGGTCCCACCTCGGCGATCACGTCGGCGCCGTGCGCGGTGATCCGGCCCACCCGGTGCTCGATCCCCGCGCTCGCGATCGCGCCGAGCACCTCGGCGGGACCGAGCCCGTAGGCGGCGAGCCGGCCCGGATCGAGCTCCACCCGCACCTGCCGTCGCGCGCCGCCCACCACCCACGCCTTGCCGGTGTTGTCGACCGCTCGCAGCCGATCGAGCACCTCCTCGCCGATCCGCCGCAGCGCGAGGTTGTCGAGTCCCGGATCGGCCGACCACAGGGTGAACTGCACGATCGGCACGTCGTCGATCTCGACCGGCTTGACCGTCCAGTCGCGCACGATCGGCGGCATCGCGTCGCGGTTGGACATGAGCTTGTTCCAGACCTTGACGAGGCTGTCCTCGCGGTCCTCGCCCACGTAGAACCGCACCGTCACGAGCGCCTGGCCGGGCGAGGAGGCGGAGTAGACGTACTCCACCCCGTCGATCTCCCACAGCAGCCGCTCGAGCGGCTCCGACACGAGCTTCTCGACCTGCGCCGCACTCGCGCCCGGCGCCGAGACGAACACGTCCGCCACCGGCACCACGATCTGCGGCTCCTCCTCGCGCGGGGTGAGGTACAGCGCGGCGGCGCCGGCAGCGAGCGAGAAGAGCAGAAACAGGATCGAGAGCCGCGAGGTCAGGAAGATCCGGACGATCTTCGAGGTCAGACCCCGCTGCGGCGGCGCGGGCTGTGCAGCGCTCCCGGTGTCGTTCACGGCACCCACACCTCATCTCCTTCCTCGAGTCCCGACAGCACCTCGAGCGTCTCGTCGAAGCGTCGGCCGGTCTTGACGTGCCGCAGCCGCCAGCGTCCCTCGCGGTTGCGCACCCGGACGAGCTCGAGCTGGCCCACGCGCCGCACCGCCGCGGCCGGCACCACGAGCACCTGCTCGGTACCGCACGGCAGCACGAGACGACCGAACATGCCCGGGCGCAGCGACCCGGTCGACGGCAGGGCGGCCTTCACCGTCACGGTGTGGGTGTGCGGATCGGCGCCCGGAGCGATCTCGTCGACGCTCGCCTCGAGCGTGCGGCCGAGGGCGGGAAACTCGACCTGCACCGTCGCGCCCTTCGCGAGAGCGCGCGTGTGCGCGAGCGGCACCGCTGCCTCGAGCCGCAGCGTCTCCGGCACGTAGAGCACGAGCAGGGGCTGGCCCGGGACGGCGAGATCGCCGGCCTCGACCCGCTTCTCGAGCACCACGCCGTCGACCGGCGCGTCGAGGCGCGTGAGCGAGAGGAACCAGGTCGCCTCGGCGACGGCCGCGCGGGCACGCGCGAGGGCGGCGCTGCTCGCCGCCGCCTGTGCGCGCGCCGCCTCGAGGTCCCGATCGGTGGCCGCGTGCGCCTCGTGCAGCGCCGCGACGCGCGCGTGCTCGCTCTCGGCCTGCACCGCGCGCGCCCTGGCGGCCTCCAGCGCGGCGCGTGCCTGGGCGAGCTTCGCCTCGAAGTCGGTGCTGTCGAGCCGCACCAGCGTGGCGCCGCGCTTCACGGGATCGCCCTCGCGGACCGCGACGTTCAGCACCCGCGCCATGACGCGTGGCGCAAGCCGCACCTGCTGCCGCGCCGCGACCGTACCCGACCAGCGGCAGTTCGAGGTCACGGTGCGGCGCACCACCCGTTGCGCATGCCCTTCGGTGGGCGTTCGCGCTTCGGCGAGCGCCTCCCAGCCGGGCGCGATCTTGTCGGCCCCGATCGTGCCCTGCATGTAGAGCAGAAGCAGCACGAGGGCGCCGATCGCACCGACCGCCAGCACCACACGACCGAGCGTCTTCATCGGTTCTCTCCTCCCATGGCGGCCTCGAGGGCCGAGGCGGCGCGCGCGGCGGCGTAGCGGGCGGCCAGCTCCGCGAACCGCGCGTTCGTCCAGCCGAGTTGCGCTTCCAGAAAGCGGGTGACGGGGGCGGCCCCGGCGCGGTAGCGCACCTGCACGAGCCGCAGCGCCTCGTCGGCCTGTCGCACCGCCGTGCGCGCCACCGCGAGCCGCTGCAGCGCCACCGAGAGCGCCGCGTGGGCGGCGCGCACCTGCTGCTCGATCGCAAGACGCACCCCGCGCTCGGCCGCGCGCGCCTCCCGCAGCCGCGCACGCGCGGCCGCCACCGCGGCCGCGTGCCGCCCGCCGGTGAACAGGTCGAGTTCGAGCGACAGCCCCACCGTCCAGTTGTCCCGCCGGCGGCTGAGCGCCAGCGTGTCGTTGTCGTGGCCGTAGCTCGCCTGCGCCGCGATCCGCGGCAGCCGCGCGCCGCGCGCGGCCGCGAGCTGCTTGCCGCTCGCCTCGACCCGCAGCCGCGCCGCCTCGATCTCGGGTCGCCGTCGCCGCGCGGCGGCGAGCGCCTGCTCGAGAGGAGGCGGTGCGGGCAGCGAGAGCGACGCCGGTGGTGCGAGTCGCAGCGGCTGCCGCGGGTCCCAGCCGAGCAGACGGCGCAGCCCGGCCCGTGCGGTGCGCAGCTGCGCCTCGGCCTGCAGCACCTCACCGCGGGCGGCCGCGAGCCGCACCTCGAGCGACAGCACGTCCGCCTCGAGGGCGGCGCCGTGGCGCCGGCGCACGCGCGCGAGTTCGAGTTCGCGCGCCACCGTCTCGACCGCCTGCTCGGCCACGCGCTTGCGCTCGGCGGCCGCGAGCGCCCCGTAGTACGCCTGCGCGACCGCGTCGCTGAGCAGCAGTTCGGCCGCCGTGCGCTCGAGCCGGCGCGCGGCGAGCATGCGCTCGGCCGCCTCGAGCCCCCGCAGGTCGGCGAGCCCCCGGAACAGCGACACCATGGCGACGATCTCGGGGCGCACGTTCTGGGTGGCGCTCCGGCGATTGACGTCGACGGTGGGGCGGAAGCGACGCTGGCCCACGATCATGCCGAAGGCCTGCGCCGGCTGGTTGGTGCGCGCGTAGCTCACCCGCCCGAGAAGCTGGGGGAAGAAGGCGCTGCGGGCCGCGACGCGATCGGCCTGCGCCTGCGCCACACGCGCGGCCGCCGCCTCGAGGTCGGGGCTGTGGCGCAGCGCGTGCTCGATCGCGGCCTCGAGCGACAGCGCGGTCGTCGTGACGGTGGCGGGGGCGGTGCTGGTGGCGGTGACGGTGGCAGGCCGCTGGACCGTTCCGGCACGCGCGGTAGCGGTGCGGGCGGGCGCGGCGGGCGCCGGTTCGATCGGCGCCGGGCCGCGGCAGCCGGCCAGCCAGACAAGGCCCGCGATCGAGGCCAGCAACGAGCGACGCAACGTAGGTCTCCTCCGGTTCGACCGATTTGCCTCGGGGAAGGCTGCCCCTACAGAGCCGGGGCGAGTCGGAAAGGTTACGCTGCGAAAAAGAGACGGTGGCGCGTACGGTGCTCAGCCGGCGTCGGTCCCGCTCGTCGCGGAACCGCCGTGGCGAGCGCGCCAGCGACGCCGCAGCTCGGCGTGCAGTCGGTCGTGCACGGCTGCGGGCAGTTCGTAGCGCGCCCCCTCGCGGTACAGCGTGACGGTGCGTCGCAGCGTGTCGATCACCACCTGGCACGGGTCGCAGCCGGCGAGGTGGTGCTCGAACTCGGCGCACAACGACGGATCGATCTCGCCGTCGATGTACTCGTTGAGCAGCCGCAGCATCTCCTGGCACGTCACGGCGTCGTTCCTCGCGCAGGGTGTCCGGGCTGCAGGCGGCGCGACAGATCGCCGAAGCGCCGCGTGAGCGCCTCGCGCAACGCCATGCGTGCCCGGAAGTGGCGCACCTTGACGTTGCTCTCGCTGATGCCGAGCGCCTGCGCCGTCTCGCGCACCGAGAGGCCGGCGAGTTCCCGCAGCACGAACACCTCGCGGTGCTGCGGCGGCAGCGCCTCGATCGCCTCGTCGAGCTGCGCGCGCAGCTCGCGCTGCTGCACGCGCTCGAGCGGGTTCTCCTTCCACGGTGCGATCAGCTCCGGGTGCGGGAGCACCGCGCCGTCGTCGCCGACGGGCAGGCTGCGCTCGCGCCGCTGCTTGCGCAGCAGCTTGAGGGCTGCCCGGCTCGCGATCCGCCCGACCCACGTGCCGAAGCTCGCCTCCTCCCGGAAGCCGTCGAGGTGCTCGAGCGCGGACAGAAACGTCTGCTGCACGACGTCCTCGGCGTCCACCGGGCCGACGAGGTGGCGGGCGATCGCGTAGACCCGCCCCTCGTGCCGCGTCACGAGTTCGTCGAAGGCGGCGAAATCGCCGGCGCGTGCACGGGCGACAAGCGCGGCCTCGTCGCTCGCGACCGCGGCGGGTGACGCCCCGCGGCGCGGTCCGGACCCGGCGGCAGACTCCACGCGCTCCCCCTCCTCGGACCACGGCGTCCGGCGTCGATCGCCGTGCGCGCGATCATGAGGAGGCGCGGGGCAGCCGTCAAGCGTCGCGACAGCCGCGATGCACGAAGAGCCTGCCGCCGCTCGCATGACGTGTCGCTCCCGCGGCGTCCGCGCCGGCAACTCGTCACGCTGCGGCCGCAAGCCGGCGTCCGGCCGCCTTGTCGCAGTGCTCGAGTCCTGTCCACTCGAGCAGGGCCATCATGGGGCACCAGTCGGTGAACGCCGACTGCAGGTTGTTGAGCCCGACGAACGCGGTGAACGCCAGCCACCACGGGCTGTGCCACACCGCCAGCGCCACACTCAGCAGCACGAACGTTCCGGTGATCGCTCGCAGCGCCCGTTCGATCGTCATGGTCCTGCTCCTCCCACCAACTCGTCTCTCGGAATCTCGGAAGCGTGCGGATCGGTCCGCCGCTCGTCGCGGTGCCGATCCCGCCTCCCTGGGTATGGAGCCGCGCGGCGAGCCCGGGGTTACACAACGGTTTCGAGAATCCACCGGCGCCTCACGGAGTTGACCGACTGGATCGTGGCATCGCGAGGCGCGAGAGGCTACCCTCGGCGTTCCGAGCTGTTCGTCGTGCACAACCAGGAGGTGAATCATGGTCGGTGCCCTTCGCCGGTCGCGTGTCGTTCTCGCTTGCGGCGCCCCCCTTCTCGCGTCGCTGCTTGTCGCCTGCGGAGCTTCGGGCGGTGGGGGAGGCGGGGGCAGCAGCGCCGCCGGCTCGAGCGCCGGCGCCGGGACGAGTTCCGACGGCCCGCGGCTCGTGGCCGTCCGGTTCGAAGACCGCGACGGCGACCGGGCGCCGTCGGCGGGGGACGCGCTGCGGTTGCGCTTCGACGAACCGGTCGACGTCTCGCGGCTGCGGCCGGACGCGATCGTGCTCGGCGCCGCGGGCGACACCCTGGGGCAAGGGCCGGTGGTGCAGCCCGGGCCCGGGGACGACGAGGCGACGGTGGTGCTGGGGCCGGGGACGGCGCTGTCGCTGTACGACACCTACCGGCCGGGCACGCCGCAGGCCGGGACGCAGGCGCACCTGTGGATCGATCTGCAGCGGCAGCCCGACGCGGTGCGCGACCGGCAGGGGCGACCGGCGCGGCCGGGCGCGCCGCGGCTGATCGCGGTGCCGCGCGCCGAGCGCGACCGCGCCCAGGGACAGCAGGATCGCGGCGGCCCCTACCACCCGTACTACGGGCAGATGCACTCGCACACCCTCTTCTCCGACGGCACCATGGGCTATCCGTCGGACGCCTTCGACATGGCGCGGTTCCAGGGTGGGCTCGACTGGTTCATGACGAGCGATCACCTCGAGACACTCGCCGTGCTCGGCAGCTACACCTGGCCCGAGACGCTGCGCATGGCCGATCTGCGCAACGTGCCCGGCGAGTTCGTGACGTTCGTGGGATACGAGTGGGGATCGGGCCTGAAGAGCCTCGTGCCGCTGACGCTGTACCAGCACGCCAACGTCATGTCGCGCACCCGCATCGCGGTCTCGGACGGTACCACGCTGCGTGGCTTCTACGAGGCGGTTTCGCGGCTTCCCGACGACCCGATCGGCAAGTTCAACCACCCCGGCTCGCGCACCAAGGCGCGGCTCGGGATCACCGTCTACTTCAACAACTGGGATGATCACGCCTACGACCCGCTCGGCGACAAGTACTTCTGCCTCGTGCGCGTCATGTACGGCCACCACGACCACACCAAGGGCTACGAGCCGCTGCTTGACCACGGCTGGCACGTGGCACCCGCCTACGGTGAGGACAACCACCGGGGCAACTGGGGGCTGTCGGACCGGCGCATGGGTGTGTGGGCCGAACAGCTCACGCGCGCGTCGCTGCGCGAGGGCATGCGCGCCATGCGCACCTTCACCACCAACGACCGCAACGCGTGGATTCGCCTGCAGGCGATCGACAGCGAGGGACCGATCTGGATGGGGTCCACGATCGTGGAGCCGGGACCGGTGCAGCTCGAGGTGGCGTGCGAGGACGCCGACGACGGGTTCGACCGGATCGAGATCGTGACCACCGGCGGGCAGGTCGTCGCGACGCACCCGCTCAACGGGGCGCTGTCGGCGGTCGAGCGCGAGGTGGTCGATCCGCCGGCCGACGCGTGGTACTACGCGCGTGCGATCCAGCGCGACGGCAACATCCTCTACTCGGCGCCGATCTTCGTCGATCGCTGAGCCCCACCGGCCCCGGTCGCGCGGTAACGCATGACCATCTCGAGATCGTGCTCGACCCGGGACATTCGGGGGCCGGGGATTGGGGTCCTCCTTGTCGTTTCGATCCGGACGCGCGGCGCACCGATCGCAGCGGGGGGGGGAGGATCATGAGGGACCCAGGAACCCAGGAATGTGTTGATGAAAGATCGGCCGGCTCGGTGCAACGGCGGGTCGTGACCGTGGCGGGTGCGGGCGGGGATCAACCCCGACCGAGCAGGCGTTCGGCCTCCTCGGCCGCACCGACGGGGTCGGGGCGAAGCTGCGCCTCGAGCGCGCGCAGCCGCTCGGGGTCGATCGACGCACCGGTCGCCCGCACCGGCGCTCCCAGTTCGGTGCGCATCCGTTCGAGGCAGGCGAGCGCGCGCGCGGGGGCGTTCTCGAGCTGATCGAGCAGCGACTCCGCCTCGGCCGCGATCGGCAGCAGGGCGTCGGCCTGCTCGATTGCGCGCTCGGCCGTCTCGCGCGCCTGCAGATACGGCAGCCGGGAGACGAGCGGCCGCTCGGAGAGCTGCGCTTCGCAGCGTTGCAGCGTGAGCTGCAGCTCCGCCCAGCGTCCGAGCAGCGTGTCGAGCCGCGTGCGCGCTCGCTCCACCAGCTCGGCGGTGCGGCCGCTCGGTGTCGGTGCGTCGTCGTCGGTGAAGCGCTCGAGGCGGGTGCGGATCCGTTCGCTGCGTTCGAGCAGCCCGAGCACGCGCCGGCGCAGCCGATCGACCGCCTCGCCGCCGTCGCGGCGTCCGGCCGCCTGCAGCACCCGCACCATGAGCACGATCGTGCCGATCCCGGCCGCCCCGAGCGCCACGACGACGACGGTCAGCCACGCGAGCCACGACAGGGCGAGCGGCGCCAGGCCGGTTGCGCCCCCCATCGCGTCAGCTCCGCGTTCCGGCCGGGTCGGGTGCGGCGCTCTCGGCCGGCTGTGCCAGCAGCTGCTCGAGCGGGGTGGGGTGGGTGACGATCGCGCGGATGCGCTCGATCTCCTCGGCCGTCAGCTTGGGCAACAGCGGCCGCGGCCGCTCGATCGTGAGCACCGGCGGTAGCGCGAGCGTTCCCGCCTCGGCCCAGCGACCGGCATCCGACGGCGCCCCCTCGAGCGCGAGCAGCCCCCAGGCGCGTTCGGCGATCCCCGGCACGAACGGCGCCATGAGGATCGCGAGCGAGCGGACCACGTTCGCCGCGAGGTGCAGCACGCCACGGGCGCGCTCGGGCTCGGACTTCGCGAGCCGCCACGGCTCGGTGTAGTCGAAGTAGCGGTTGCCGTCGGCCGCGAGACCGAGCACCTCCTGCCACGCCGCGCGCAGCTCGCCGCGCTCGAGGTGCTGCGTGACGCGCTCGGCCCGGGTACGGATCTGCTCGACCAGCCGCTCTTCGTGCTCCCCGAGACGCATCTCGTCCATCGCCTCGAGCCGGCCGCCGAGCCGGCTCGCCGCGAGCGACAGCGTGCGGTGGATGAAGTTGGTGAGCGTGCCGATCACCTCGTTGTTGATCCGCCGCTCGAAGTCGTCCCAGCGGAACTCGGTGTCCGAGGTCTCGGGGATCAGGAACGTCAGGTACGCGCGCAGCAGATCGGGATCGAGCCCCGCCTCGGGAAGCCGCTCGCAGAACACGCCCCACGACTTCGACTTCGAGATCTTGCGCCCCTCGTAGTTGAGGAACTGCAGCCCGTCGACGCGATACGGCAACGTGAAGCTGCCCTCGGCCATGAGCATGCCCGGCCACCAGATCGTGTGGAACACGATGTTGTCCTTGCCGAGCACGTGGTAGATCCGCGTCTCGGGATCGCGCCAGAACGACTCCCAGCGCTCGGGGGCGGCCTGCTTGGTGAACGAGATGTAGCCGATCGGCGCGTCGAACCAGACGTAGAACACCTTGTCCCGGAAGCCGTCGAGCGGCACCCGCACCCCCCAGTCGAGATCGCGCGTGATCGCGCGCTTGTGCAGCCCGGCGCGGATCTTGCCAAGCGCCTCGGCGCGCACCTGCGGACGCCAGTGCGTCGCGTTCTCGATCCACTGCTCTAGCCGCGGCGCGAGCGCGTCGAGGCGCAGGAACAGGTGCCGCGAGGTGCGCAGCACCGGACGGCCGCCGCAGATCGTGCAACGCGGTTCGACGAGCTCCTTCTGCTCGAGCAGCTTGCCGCAGCGCTCGCACTGATCGCCGTGCGCGTGCTCGTAGCCGCAGTGCGGACACGTGCCC
>RFJN01000125.1 GCA_003694875.1 Planctomycetota bacterium
CCAGCGCCGTTCGTCCGCGCGCGGGAACAGGGTCGCGAACGCCTCGAGCAGCTCGGGCACGCCCGCCCCCCGCTCGGCGGCGGTGGCGAAGATCGGCACGATGTGGCCCGAACGGATCGCGGCGTGCACCGCCGTCCCGAGCTCTTCGGCCCCGATCGTCTCGCCGTCGAGATAGCGCATCATGAGCTCGTCGTCGGTCTCGACCGCCCGCTCGACGATCGCGCTCGCCGCGTCACCGGGATCGCCCTCGGTCGGCAGCACCGCCTCGACGCCGGCGAAGCCCGATCCGACCGTCCCGCCGGCGGGGCGGGTGAACGGCACACACGCCTCGCCGAACGTCTCGCGGATCTCCTCGATCCGCTCCTCCCACTTGGCGTGCTCGAGATCGAGGCGGGTGACCACGATCGCACGGGCGAGCCCGAGCTTGCCCGCCTGCTCCCACACCTGGCGCGTGTTCACGCGCACCCCGTCCTGCGCGTCGACCGCGATGAGTGCGGTGTCGACCGCACTCAGCCCCGAGATCGCGTTGCCGATGAAGTCGGGGTAGCCCGGAGTGTCGACGAGGTAGGTGCGGCTGCCGCCGTGCTCCACGTAGGCGAGCCCGATGTCGATCGAGTGCTTCGTCTCCTTCTCGTACGCGTCGAAGTCGGTGACGGTGCTGCCCTCGTCGACCGAGCCCGGCTTCTTGATCGCACCAGCCGCGGCGAGCAGCGCCTCGAGCAACGTGGTCTTGCCGGACGTGCCGTGTCCGGCGATCGCAACGGAACGGATATCCTTCGGTTCGAACTTGGCCAAGACATGCCCTCCCACACGAAGAGCGGCCATGATAGTGCCGCCTTGCAAATCGGCGCAAATCGGTCCCGAGCGCCGCCCGGCCTCAGCGCACGAGCGACGGATACCACACGAGCAGCCCCCACAACAGCGGCTCGCGCGCAAGCAGCGTCACCGCACCGCCGAGCGACAGGAACGGCCCGAACGGGACATAGGGTTCGCGCGTGAACAGCTTCATCACGATCCCGATCAGGGCGCCGGCGATCACCGCAACCCCGAGGGTGAGCAGCACCCCCGTCCAGCCGAGATACCCCCCGAGCATGCCCATGTACTTCACGTCGCCGAGCCCCATGGCCTCCTTGCGGAAGGCGAGCGAGCCGAGCGCCCGGATCGTCCAGATCAGCGCCAGGCCGAACGCGATCCCCACGAGCGAGGAGACGGCTGCAGCCATGCGCGGATCGAGCCCGAGCCGTCCGTCGCCCCAGCCGAGCGCCGCCGCCCAGCCGACGAGGATCGTGATGTCGCCGTCGAAGCGGTACTGCCCGTAGGCGCGCACCGCGGGGTGCAGCGCCGGCACGAGGTAGGACACGAACGGCGCGAGCAGCATGGCGGGCTTGTCGATGCGGTCGGGAATGATCATGTGGTCGAGATCGATCCAGGTCACCGCGACCATGGCGGCGAGCAGCGCCGCACTCACCGCCGCGAGCCCCCAGCGCGGCGGATCGACCAGCACGAGATCCTTGTAGGCGACGATCGTGAAGAGCGTCGCGGTGAGAAGCTCGATCCCGAAGTACCGCAACGGGATCGGCTCCCGGCAGTGGCGACACCGGCCGGCCTGCAGCAGCCAGCTCACGAGCGGTATGTTCTCGTACCAGCGCAGCGTGCTGCGGCACGAGGGACAGAACGAGCGCCGCGGCCGCGCGACCGACAGGCCCTCGTCCTCGCGCGGCAGCCGGTAGATCACGACGTTGAGGAAGCTGCCCACCGCCGCCCCGAGCACGAACGCGCCGCCAGCGAACAGCACCTCCCGCGTGAGTGCATCCCCCGCCATGGGGCCCTCGCCTCCTCGCGCTCGTGGTTCAGAGGATGAAGCGGCTCGTGTCCTGATCGGCCACGAGCGGTTCGAGCTGCGCCTGCACGAACGCGGCGTCCACCACGAGTTCGCCCTGCAGCGCGTCCGGCGCCTCGAACAGCGGCCTCTCGAGCAGCTTCTCGAACAGCGTGTGCAGCCGCCGCGCCCCGATGTCCTGGGTGCGCACGTTGACCTCCTCGGCGATGCGCGCGATCGCGTCGATCGCGTCATCGGTGAAACGCAGCGTCACACCGTCGGTGGCGAGCAGCGCGGTGTACTGCCGGGTCAGCGCATTGCGCGGCTCGCGCAGGATGCGGCGAAACTCCTCGCGACCGAGCGAGGCGAGCGTGACCCGGATCGGGAAGCGGCCCTGCAGTTCGGGGATCAGATCGCTCGGGCTCGCGACGTGGAACGCGCCGGCCGCGATGAAGAGGATGTGGTCGGTCTTGACCACGCCGTAGCGGGTGTTGACCGTCGAGCCCTCGATGATCGGCAGCAGATCGCGCTGCACGCCCTCGCGCGAGACGTCCGGGCCGCCCGAGCGCCCGCCCGTCTCGGTGCCCATGCAGATCTTGTCGATCTCGTCGATGAACACGATCCCGGCGGTCTGCGCCCGCTCGAGCGCCTCGGCGACGACCCGATCCTCGTCGAGCAGCCCCTCGGCCTCCTCCTGCTGCAGCAGCTCCCGCGCCTCCTTGACCTTGCAGCGGACGGTGCGGCGCCGCGGCGGCATCATGCGCTCGAGCAGGTTCTGGAAGCCCACCCCGAGCTGCTCCACCCCCTGGCTGCCGAAGATCTCGACCCCGCTCTTGACCTTCTCCCGCACCGAGATCTCGACCTCGCGCTCGTCGAGCTTGCCCTCGCGCAGCAGCCG
>RFJN01000126.1 GCA_003694875.1 Planctomycetota bacterium
GGCGCAAGCGGCCGAGGGACAGGGTGCCAACTTCACCGTCGAGTTCACCCCGGGGCTCGCGCCCCCGCCGGCGTTCGCGTCGGTGTGCGTGGTGAGCCGCTTCCCCGAGTACATCCTGCTCGATTTCGGCTCGATCGATCCGCACATGGTCGAGCCCATCCAGGGAGGGCAGAAGGCGACGCTGCAGCACACCGGGCGCGTCGCCATGCCCGAGTCGGCCGCCCGACGGCTGCTGCAGGAACTGCAGTCGCTGTTCGGCCAGAAGCGCTGAGCGTCGCCTTCGGTTCCGCGACGAGTTCCGCGTCCGCCCACCGGCTCCGCCCCGGCGGCGGCCCGCCCGGTCGTGACGTACAATGCCGAGCGACCGGGTACGCCGACAGCGAGGGCGAGGGAGCGTCGCCGTGGCCAAGTTCGACAAGCGTCTGCGCAGCATTCTGATCAAGCGCGCCGGGCTCGATCCGGCGCTCGCCGACGAGGCGATCGCCACCGCCGAGCGTGACGGCAAGAGCCTCACCGAGGTCTTGCTCGAGCGCAAGGCGATCGACGAGCGCGTGCTGATCGCCTCGGTGGCCGCCGAGATGCGGCTGCCCCCGATCGACGTGAAGCGGGTCACGATCGAGGAGCCGGTGCTCAAGGCGCTGCCGCAGGATCTCGCGCGCTACTACGGCGTGCTGCCGATCGCGAAGATCGGCGACACGCTCACCGTGGCGGTCTCCAATCCGTTCGACATCCTCAAGCTCGACGACATCCGGATCGTGACCGGCTGCCAGATCCGGCCCGTCGTCTCCACCGAGACCGCGATCCAGGACGGGATCGCGCAGGCCTACGACCGCACCGCGGAGAAGCTCGAGGACCTGTACCAGGATCTCGCGGCCTCGGATCTCGAACTCGTCGAGGACGCGCCGGAGACCGACGACGAGGTGCCGGCGGACGAGAACTCGCCGGTCGTCAAGCTCGTCAACCTGATCATCCGCCAGGCCGTCATGAACCGGGTCTCGGACATCCACATCGAACCCATGGAGAAGCGGCTGCGGGTGCGCTTCCGCAAGGACGGGGTGCTGTACGAGTTCAAGCACAAGGGGCAGGATCTGCCCAAGCGGCTGCAGGGCGCGATCGCCTCGCGCATCAAGATCATGTCGCAGCTCAACATCGCCGAGAAGCGGGTGCCGCAGGACGGCAAGCTGCGGCTCAAGATCGAGGACCGCAAGGTCGACTTCCGCGTCTCGACGCTGCCGACGATCCACGGCGAGAAGATCGTCATGCGTATCCTCGACAGCTCCTCGCTCGCGCTCGACCTCGAACAGCTCGGTTTCGAGCCGCAGGCGCTCGAGGCGTTCCGCAAGGCGCTCGCGCAGCCCTACGGGATGGTGCTCGTCACCGGCCCGACCGGATCCGGCAAGACCACCACGCTGTACTCCGCGCTCAAGGCGCTCATGACCGTCGAGGACAACGTCGTCACGGTCGAGGACCCGGTCGAGTACCAGCTCGACGGGGTCAACCAGGTGGCGGTCAATCCGAAGCGCGGCATGACGTTCGCCGCCGCGCTGCGCTCGATCCTGCGCCAGGACCCCGATACCGTCATGGTCGGCGAGATGCGCGATCTCGAGACGGTGCAGATCGCGATCCGGGCCGCCCTCACCGGCCACCTCGTGCTCTCGACGCTGCACACCAACGACTCCGCCTCGACGATCACCCGACTCATCGACATGGGGGTCGATCCGTTCCTCGTCACCTCCACCGTCGTGCTCGCCTCCGCCCAGCGACTGCTGCGCAAGCTGTGCGGCGAATGCCGCGAGCCCACCGAGGTGCCGCGCGAGCGGCTGCTGGGGGTGGGCTACACCGAGGAGGAGGCGCAGCGGATCCTCGACGGGGAGGTGACGCTGTACAAGGCGCGCGGCTGCGGGCGGTGCAGCAACGGCTACAGCGGGCGCTTCGCGGTGCTCGAGGCCATGTACATGACCGACGAGATCCGCCGGCTCGTGCTCGCGGGCGAGTCGGCGGTGGAGATCAAGGAGCGCGCGGTCGAGCAGGGCATGATCACGCTGCGGCGCTGCGGCCTGCTCAATGCGCTGCGCGGCCGTACCTCGATCGAGGAGGTGCTGCGCATGACCACCGAGGACGTGGCCACCGCGAAGCAGTACTGAACGAAGGGACGTGTCGGCGAACCGGCGGGCGGTGTCATATGATGCCGCTCGAGGGGTGGAGAGAGGAAGCTGCCCATGCCCGACTTCAGCTACAAGGCGCGCGATGCCTCGGGAAGGACGACCACCGGCACCATGACCGCCGGGTCCGCCAACGAGGCGCTCGACACGCTGCGACGCCAGAACCTGATCGTGCTCTCGCTCGACGAGCGGCGCGGCTCCAACATCCCGTTCGCCGGGCTGTTCGACCGCAGTGCCAAGAAACAGGTCTCGGCCAAGCGCGCGCGCGTGTCGCTGCAGGATCTGACGGTGTTCACGCGCCAGCTCGCCACCATGCTGAGCGCCGGTATCCCGCTGCTCGAGTGTCTCGAGATCCTCGCTGAACAGCTCGAGAACCCGGGCTTTCGGGCGATCGTGCAGGAGGTGGTGGCGGACGTGCGCACCGGCTCCGACTTCAGCGACGCGCTGCGCAAGCATCCGCGGGTGTTCTCGAACATCTACGTGAACATGGTGCGCGCCGGCGAGGCGTCCGGTCAGCTCGACGAGATCCTCGTGCGTCTCGCCGAGTACCAGGAGGCGAGTGCGGCGTTGCGTGCGCGGATCCGCTCCGCCATGACCTATCCGGTCGTCTCGCTCGTGCTCATCCTCACGATCACCACCGGCCTGCTCGTCGGCATCATCCCGAAGTTCAAGGCGATCTTCGACGGCATGAACATCGAGGGCGGGCTGCCGTGGATCACCCAGACGCTGCTCGACATCTCGATCTGGATGCGGGAAAACCCCAAGATCTGGCTCGGCGGGACCGCGCTCACCGTCGCGCTGCTCGTGCTCTACGGCAAGACCACCTCGGGCCGGTATCTGTACGATCGCATCAAGCTCAAGCTGCCGGTGTTCGGCCCGCTGTTCCAGAAGGTGGCGCTCAGCCGCTTCTCGCGCACCTTCGCAACCCTCATCGAAAGTGGTGTGCCGATCCTCGGCGCGCTCGAGATCGTGGCCGCCACCTCGGGCAACAAGGTCATCGAGGACGCGGTGCTCGAGTCCTCGGCGAGCGTGCGCCAGGGCGACACCCTCGCCTCGCCGCTCGCGCGCTCGGGTGTGTTCCCGCCCATGGTGACGCGCATGATCGCGATCGGCGAGAAGTCCGGTGCGCTCGAGAGCCTGCTCGAGAAGATCAGCGAGTTCTACGACCAGCAGGTGGCCGCCACCGTCGAGAGCCTCACGAGCCTGATCGAGCCGATCCTGATCGCGATCATGGGTGTGCTCGTGGGCAGCATGGTGCTCGCGATCTTCCTGCCGATCCTCAAGATCGCCGGCTCCCTCAGCTGATCGATGCCGGCCTCGCTTCGGGCGGCGGCGGCGGACGGGGTCCGCCGCCGCACGCCCTCGGTTCGTTGGAACCGCGCGGTGCGCCACGGTTGGCACGCTCGTTCGGTGCCGTACCGTGTCGTTGCCGCGGGCGACGCACCGCGGGCCCGACGCCGCGAGGCGCAGCGCCGAGGACGGAGTTCGCCATGAAACCCGAGGTGCTCGAGCGAAAGCAGGCGGTGCGCGCGCTGATCTATGCGCGCTGGTTCGTGCTCGGGGTGGCGCTCGCGCTGCTGTTCGTGGTCGACTACGGACAGCTCTCGCAGCCCGCCCCCTACGCCGTGCTCGCCGCCGCCGCCGCGCTCAACGTCGGCTACATGCTCGCACTGCGTCGCGTGCGACGGCCCAC
>RFJN01000127.1 GCA_003694875.1 Planctomycetota bacterium
CTGCCCTGGCTGCCGATCCTCGGTGCGGCGACGACCGGCATGGGGGCGGCGGGGCTCGACTACCAGCAGATGGCGCGGCGGCTGCTCGCCTGCACCGGCGGGGTCGGCACCGAGCTGCACGCCGCGACGCGCCTCGATACCTCGACGCCGAGCGAGTGGCTGTTCGTCGACGGCAAGGCGCTTGCCCGCAACGGCGCGCGGCTGTGCGAGATCCTTGGCGATCTCGTCACCGCCCCCGATCCGAGCGACACCCGCCGGCTCGCCGATCTCGTGCGCGAGGCCGCCACGCAGGCCGAGGCCGCGGTCGTGCCGCGCGGCTCGCGGCTCGCCACGCTCGCGGCGGCGGCCGGCTTCGGGCGCGCGCACAGCCGCCGCGAGTGCTGGTCGGGGGTGAGCCAGCTCCGCTTCCTGCGGGAGCTCGCGGCCGACATCGACGCGCGCGCGGCGAAGGTGAGCGAGCGGATCGCCGCGTTGCAGCGCCGGCTGTTCGTGCGCCGTGGCGCGATCGTCTCGGTGGCCGCCGACCCGGAGGTGCTCGAGGCGCTGCGTCCCGAGATCGACGCGCTGATCGGACGGCTGCCCGACCGGGCGCCCGCGAGCGCGGAGCAACCCGGCGCGTCCGGTGGGGGGCGCGATGGGAGCGAGGCGTCGGCGGCGCCGGTGGGGATCGCGGCGGCGACCGAGGTGGCGTTCGTGGCGGAGCTGCTGCCGGTGCCGCGCATCGGTGCGCCCGAAGCACCCGCGCTCGAGCTGCTCGCGCACCAGCTCTCGCTCGACTACCTGTACCAGCGGCTGCGGGTGGAGGGCGGCGCGTACGGCGGCTGGTGCTCGTATCTGTGGGACGACGGGCTGCTCGCGCTCGTGAGCTATCGCGATCCCGAGCCGGCGCGCACGCTGCGCACCTACGCCGAGCTGCTCGCGTGGGCGCGGGAGCACGTGACCGAGGCGGCGATCGCCTCGTGCCGGCTCGGGGCGATCCGCGCGCAGGACCGGGTGCTCTCGCCGGAGGCGATGATGTCGGTGGCGCGCCGGCGGTACGTGATCGGGCTCGAGGATGCCATGCGGCAGGCGCTGCGCGAGGGGGTGCTGCGGCTCGGCGCCGAGGCGGTGCGCGAGCGCGCGCTGCCGGCGCTCGAGCGCGGGTTCGAACGCGCACACGCGGCCGCGCTCGCCGACCGGCGGCAGATCGAGCAGGCGGCGGACGCGCTCGGGCTGCGCTTCGAGATCATCGAGGCCGGGTGAGTACCGGCGGCAGGAGCAGCAGTCCGCCGCTGCGCGATCGGGGACGTGACGTAACCGACCGTGCAGGGGGCGGCCTCACGCTCCTCGCGCGGCGCGCGGCCGGAGGAGCAGCGCGAGCGCGGCGAGCACGAGCAGCAACGCCGCGCGGGGCTCGGGGACGGGGCTCGGAATCGAGTTGATCCCGACGCGAATCTGGTAGAAGCCGTCGTTGTCGTCGTACGCGCCTGGTTTGCCGACGAAACCGAAGCCATCCGGAATTCCGAAGGCGAGTCGTGTCGCGCCGGCGGGCGCGATGAACTGCTGCAGCGTGCCGTTGCTCGTGACCCCGTCGCCGATGAAGAAGACCTGACCGAGCCCGGGGCTGAGGGTCGTGAAGTTCGTGCCGAGCCCGCCGTTCGTGAAGTCGAGCCGCGCCGGGGCGGTGCCGTTGGGAACGTTGTTGTCGAGGAATACTCCCACGAGCGGTCCTTGGCTGTCGGCGAGAAATCCACTGATGCCGCCGAATGCGCTGAGGTCGGTTCGACCGCTGCCGCCGCCCTCGGGACCGAAGAACGGCGGACCGAAGCCGTTGTAGAAGTTGATGCCGCCGATGGCGGGGTCGAGCACCCGAATCACGTCCCCGGCGTGTACCGCAATCGTGGGCGGAAGCCTCTCGAGCGCCTCCTCGGGTGTCGGATTGGGGTGGCGCAGTAGCCCTCCGGGCCAGGAACTGCTTGCCGGCGGGATCGTGAGGTCGGTGCGTCCCGCGAGGAAGATCGCGTCCGGCCCATCGACCCGCACGGTCACGGTGAAAGCATGGGCCGGCACGCCGAGCGCAAGGCAGAGAAACAGCGTTACGACGGCTACCGTTGCGCTCCGCCCGTTCGCGGTGGGGAGCATGTGCATTGCTCCATATGTTGTCGCCCGAGCAACTCGTCTCTGCCGCGTGCGCGCAGGCAGCACGATCGCCGGCCCGGCGGGGGAAGCAGGGGCAGGCTCCCGGTGCGAGCCCCTGAAGTGTAAGCTGTCGCAGCGCCATGGGCAACTGCTACGGTAGCGTTTCGGGTGCGAGCCCTCGATCTTGGCGTTGTGTTCTGCCGCGGCATGTGCCTCCGGCCGTCGCGCCGAAGGGGAGAACGGCAGTGGGAGCGCTCGGGGCGTGTACGGAGTCCGGATTCGGGAGCGGTGCACGGACGGAGTGGCGGTGCGGGCGGAAGACGAGGACCGGCGCGTGGGGCAGTGTGTGCGCTGTCGCTGGCGGCGACAGGTGCGCAATCGACGCGGATCGGTATTCTGGCTGTGCCGGCGTGCGCGCACCGACGCGCGCTTCGCCCGGTATCCGCGGCTGCCGGTCATGCACTGCCGTGGTTTCGAAGCGGATCGCAGGGAGGGGATCGCCATGGAGTTCGCCCACGCCATGATCCGGGTGCGGGATCTCGAGCGGTCGATCGCGTTCTACACGGGCTTCATCGGACTGCGCGAGGTGCGGCGCAAGGAGCTCGGCGACGAGGCGACGCTCGTGTTCCTCGCCGACGACCTCGGTCGTCCGCTCGTCGAGCTGACCTACAACAAGGACGGGCGCGACTACACCCTCGGCGACCAGTTCGGCCACCTCGCGTTCTATACCGACGATCTCGCGGCGCTGACCGCCGAACTCGAGCGCAAGGGTACCTGGTTCCGCACGAGCAAGCCGCCGGGACGCTACATCTTCGTGAAGGATCCGGACGGCTACGACATCGAGATCCTCGAGAAGCGCTAGGCCGCCAGACGCGTTAGCCCTCGGACGCCTCCGGTTGCGGGGCGGCCGGGCGGCCCCAGCCGCCACCACCGGGTGTCTCGATCCGCAGCCGGTCGCCGGGGGCGAGTTCCAGCGTGCACTTGTCGGGCAGCGGCTGCGGCTCGCTCGCGTCTGCGCGCTGCACCGCGTTGCGCCCCCGCGCCCCGGGCGCACCACCGGCGAGCCCCGGCGGGGCCGAGTGTCGTCGCTCGGTCAGCAACGTCGCCGTCATGGGCGCGAGCGCCTCGATCTCGCGCACGATCCCGTCCCCGCCACGCTGCCTGCCCGGCCCGCCCGAGCCGCGGCGCAGCGTGTGGCGGTGCACGCGCACCGGCAGCTCGTGTTCGAGCACCTCCACGGGGGTGTTGCGCGTGTTCGTCATGTGCACGTGCACCCCGCTCTCGCCCGGCCCCGTGGGACCGGCGCCGGCCCCGCCCCCGATCGTCTCGTAGTACACGAACCGCGCTCCGCCGCGGCGCGGATCGGCGCCGCCGAGCGTGAGGTTGTTCATGCTGCCGCAGCTCGCGGCCGGCATGTGGGCGCGAAGCGGCGCAGCGAGAGCCATGAGCAGCGCGTCCACGATCCGCTGCGAGGTCTCGACGTTGCCGCCCGCGACCGCGTGCGGCCACGGCGGATCGAGCAGCGAACCGCGCGGGATGCGGATCGTGACCGGGCGCAGCAGCCCCGCGTTCGCCGGCAGCGCGTCGCCGTCGGCCCGCTCCTCGAGCACCACCCCGCACACCGCGCGCAGTACGTAGCCCACCGCCGCGTGCACGATCGCCGGACAGGCGTTGAGCGGGCCCGCGCACGCCGCTGCCGTGCCCGCGAAGTCGATCTCGGCGTGATCGCCGCGTACCCGGATCTCGACCCGCAGCGGCAGCGGGCCGCCTCCCACGCCGTCGGAGTCGATCGCGTCCTCGGCGCGGTAGCGACCGTCCTCGATCGAGGCGAACAGCGCGCGCACGGTGCGTTCGGCATAGGCGATCAGCGCGTCGGCGAAGGCGTGCATCTCGGCGCCGGCGCGCTGCTCGAGTTCGGCCAGACGCCGCGCGCCGAGCGCGCTCGCGGCGAGCTGCGCCACGAGGTCGCCGCGCCGCTGCGCGGGTGTGCGCGAGTTGGCGCACAGGATCCGCAGCAGATCGGGCTCGATCTCGCCGCCGCGCACGATCCGCACCGGCGGCAGCCGCAGCCCCTCCTGCGCGATCTCGCGCGACAGCGGCAGCGAACCGGGCACCATGCCGCCCACGTCCGCGTGGTGCGCGCGCGTCGAGACGATCCAGCGCGGGCGCTCGCCCGGCCGCGCCCCGGGCGCGAACACCGGGCTCACGACGGTGAGATCCGGCAGGTGCGTGCCCCCCTCCCACGGATCGTTGAGCAGCACCGCGTCGCCCGGCCCCCAGCTCGCTCCGAAGCGCTCGATCGCCGCGCGCACGCTCAGCGGCTGCGAGCCGAGGTGCACCGGGATCGCGGCCGCCTGCGCCACCATGTCGCCCGTGCCGGTGAACACCGCCGCCGAGTGGTCGCGACGCTCGCGGATGTTGGGGCTGAAGGCCGAGCGCGCGAGCGTCTCGAGCATCTCGTCCGCCACCGAGGCGAAGCGGTGGTGCCACAGCGCGAGCCGGATGGGGTCGTGCGCGACGCTCACCGCTCTCGCTCCTCGATCCACAGCCCGCCGTCGGCGAGCACCCGCAGCACCATGCCGTCGGGCACCACCGTGGTGCCGCTGTACTCGGTCACGATCGCCGGTCCCGGCAGCGTGTCGCCGGGTGCGAGCGCGGCGCGTTCGTGCACCGGGCCGTGCCGCGTTGCCCCCACCGCGGGGGGAGCCGCCCGCGAGCGCGTGCCGGTCGGAGGCGGGGCGGGCGCGGCGTTTGCCGCGGCGTCGTCGTGCGGCGCCAGCACGGCGGTGAGCCGTGCGCACACGAGCTCGATCGGCCGATCGGGTTCGGTGAAGCCGTTGCGCCGCCGGTGCTCGGCCTCGAAGCGCGCGCGCTCCTCGCCCGGGCGCCACACGATCCGCACGCTGTGCCCCTGTCCCGCATAGCGCAGATCCAGCTCGCGGATCCAGCGCAGCGAGGACGCCGAGCCTTCGCGACCGAGCTGTTCGCGCGCCTGCCGTTCGAGCCGCGCGAACGCCTCGGCGAGGCGTTTTCTCCCGGCGGGCTCGAGCGGTTCGAGCAGCGTTTCGGCCAGCCGGAGCGTGAGCGGGGCGCCCGCCATCCCGAGCGCGGAGAGCACCCCCGGCTCGGGCGGAACCAGCGCACCGCGCAACCCGAGCGAGCGCACGAGTTCGCCGGCGAGCAGTCCCCCCGCTCCGCCGAACGCCACGAGCGCGCGCTCGCGCGGATCCTCGCCGCGCTCGACCGAGA
>RFJN01000128.1 GCA_003694875.1 Planctomycetota bacterium
CGGCGCCGGTGCGGCGTCGGCAGACCGCGGCGATCGAGCCGGTGCCGGGGCGGCGGGGGTTGTGGCGCATGCCGGGGGCGCTCGACCACCCGGTGCGCGTGCTCACCGACGACCGGTCCGACGCGCCGCTGCGCGCCGCGCTTGGACAGCTCGAGGCGGCCACGCAGACCGCGCTCGTGGTCAGCCCCTCCACCCGAGCCGCGGCGCTGCGCGACTTCGCGCGCCACCGAAGCCACTACGTGGCGATCTGCGAGCGCGCGGGCCTCGCGCTGCCGCTTCCGCATGCGCTCTCGAATCGGGAGGTGCGCGTGTATCTCGAGCGCGGCAGCGGGCTCGTGCTCGTCGAGGCGCTGTTCGCGGCGGGGCCGCGACACGTGGGGCGGCTCGTGTGGACGGTGCGGGCACGCGACGAGCGCATCCTGCAGCTCACGATCGGACGCTGGACGGTGCTGCCCGCCGCGGGACAGGGCGACCGCCCGCGCTGAGCCGAAGCGCACGCGCGTGCGGACGGGGGGGTCGTGCAGCGGTTGTGTACCCGCGGACAGCGGCCCGCTTCCGTGCTTGCCTGCGGGGTGTGCGGTGTGGATACTAGCGGGTCGCTTCGGCGCCGCGCACGGGCGGCGCCGTCCCGAATCGAGGCTGAACGAGGAGCACGATCCCCCATGGCGGCAGCGAGACACCTGTTCACGTCGGAGTCGGTTTCGATGGGTCACCCGGACAAGATGGCCGACCAGATCTCGGACGCGGTCCTCGACGCGATCATCGCGCAGGACGCCGACGCGCGGGTGGCGTGCGAGACGCTGCTGACCACGGGGCTGTGTTTGATCGCGGGCGAGATCACCACGAGTGCGGTGATCGACGTGGACCGGATCGCGCGCGAGACGATCGCCGAGATCGGCTACACCGATGCCGCCTACGGTTTCGACGCGCAGACGTGCTCGGTGGTCTCGTCGCTGCACAAGCAGTCGCCCGACATCGCCATGGGGGTGGACGAGGGCCAGGACAAGGAGATGGGGGCGGGCGACCAGGGCCTCATGTTCGGCTACGCTTGCGACGAGACGCCTGAGCTCATGCCGCTTCCGATCTCGCTCTCGCACCGGCTCGTGGAGCGGCTCGCCGAGCTGCGGCGGGGCGGGACGCTGCCGTGGCTGCGGCCCGACAGCAAGGCGCAGGTCACGATCGAGTACGAGGGGCGGCGGCCGGTGCGGGTTCACACCGTGGTCGTCTCGACGCAGCACAGCCCCGAGATCGCGCACGCCGAGATCCGGCGCCAGGTGATCGAGCACGTGATCGAGCCCGTGCTGCCGGCCGGCATGTACGACGAGAACACGATCTACCACGTCAACCCGACCGGCCGCTTCGTGATCGGCGGCCCCATGGGGGACACGGGGCTGACGGGCCGCAAGATCATCGTGGACACCTACGGCGGTTCGGCCCCGCACGGCGGCGGTGCGTTCAGCGGCAAGGATCCGACGAAGGTCGACCGGTCGGCGGCGTACATGGCGCGCTACATCGCGAAGAACATCGTGGCGGCGGGGCTCGCGGCCGAGGCGCAGGTGCAGCTCGCCTACGCGATCGGCGTGGCGGAGCCGGTGAGTGTGCTCGTCGACACGCGCGGCACGGGCAAGGTGGACGAGCGGCTGCTCGAGCGGCTCGTGCGCGAGCACTTCCCGCTCAAGCCGCGCGAGATCATCGACACGCTCGATCTGCGGCGACCGATCTTCAAGGAGACCGCACGGCACGGTCACTTCGGGCGCGAGCTGCCCGACTTCACGTGGGAACGGACGGACAAGGCCGAGCGGCTGCGCGAGGCGGCGGGACTCGGACAGATGGCGGGGGTACAGGCATGAGTGCAGCGACGACCGAGATGCAGAGCGCGAGCGTGACGTCCAACGAGGGCCCGAAGCACAAGGTGGCCGACATCTCGCTCGCCGAGTGGGGTCGCAAGGAGATCACGCTCGCGGAGAAGGAGATGCCGGGCCTCATGGCGCTGCGCGAGCGCTACGCGGGCCAGAAGCCGCTTGCGGGGGCGCGGATCGCGGGGTGTCTGCACATGACGGTGCAGACCGCGGTGCTCATCGAGACGCTCACCGCGCTCGGCGCCGAGGTGCAGTGGACCTCGTGCAACATCTACTCGACCCAGGACCACGCCGCGGCCGCGATCGCGGTCACCGGGGTGCCGGTCTGGGCGTGGAAGGGCGAGACGGAACAGGAGTACGAGTGGTGCATCGAGCAGTCGCTGCGGTTCGAGGGCGGCAAGGGCCCGAACCTGCTGCTCGATGACGGCGGCGATCTCACCCAGATCGTGCTCGATCGCCACCCGGAGCTGATTCCCGAGATCCGGGGCGTGTCCGAGGAGACCACCACCGGCGTGCACCGGCTGTACGAGCGCGAGCGCGAGGGCAAGCTGCCGTTTCCGGCGGTCAACGTCAACGACTCGGTGACCAAGAGCAAGTTCGACAACCTGTACGGCTGCCGCGAGTCGCTTGCGGACGGGATCAAGCGGGCGACCGACATCATGTTCGCCGGCAAGGTGGCGGTGGTGTGCGGCTACGGCGACGTCGGCAAGGGCTGTGCGCAGAGCCTGCGGGGCTACGGGGCGCGGGTGCTCGTGACCGAGATCGACCCGATCACCGCGCTGCAGGCGGCCATGGAGGGCTTCGAGGTGGTCACCATGGAGACCGCCGCCCCGCTCGGCGACATCTTCGTGACCGCCACCGGCTGCTGCGACGTCATCCGGCCCGAGCACCTGACGCAGATGAAGGACCAGGCGATCGTGTGCAACATCGGGCACTTCGACACCGAGATCGACATGCGCTGGCTCGAGGAGAACGCCGAGATCACGCCCGTGAAGCCGCAGGTCGATCTGTTCAAGCTGCCCAACGGCCGCAGCCTGATCGTGCTCGCGCGCGGACGGCTCGTGAACCTCGGCTGCGCCACCGGCCACCCGAGCTTCGTCATGTCCACGAGCTTCACCAACCAGGTGCTCGCGCAGCTGTGGCTGTGGCAGGACGACAGCCTCGAGAACAAGGTGTACGTGCTGCCGAAGAAGCTCGACGAGGAGGTGGCGCGGCTGCACCTCGGCAAGCTCGGGGTGGAGCTGACCACACTCACCGAGAAGCAGGCGCAGTACCTCGGCGTGCCGGTCGAGGGGCCGTACAAGCCCGACTGGTACCGCTACTGAGACGCTGCTCGGCCGGCCGCCGGCCAGCGATCGACGGCGGGACCGGGGCCGTGGCCCGGCATGCAGGCTGCGGCGGGATACACAGGGGGCGCGACGGTCGGGGCCGTTGCGCCCCCTGTGCATCCCCGGGAGGGGGCCGGCACAGCGCGCGTCGGGCGACGATTCGCGCGCCCGGTCGCCACGTTGCCCTTCGGTTGGTGGCAGGACCGAGGCGGGAAGACAACCCTCGTCGATCCGGATTTCTCCGGGGAGAACGCAGGAATTCGTTTGACCGATCGGTGTAGAACGCCTATGGTGTGCCCGCGCGCCAGCGTTCGGGCCGGGACGGTCCCGTTCCGGCCATGGCGCCGTGGATATCGGGGGAGGGCACCCCAATGGCA
>RFJN01000129.1 GCA_003694875.1 Planctomycetota bacterium
ATCCCACAGCACTGCCCCCCGACCTCGTCCCCGACACGCCGAGCCGCACCGGGCCGTGACAGCCCCTGCCGATGACACGCAGCAGGTCGCCCGGATCTGACACCCCCGTTTCCGCGGGAGTATCGGAGCACCTTGTCGAACGGGAACGAGCGGCACCGCCACAGGCGTGCTATCCTCGGGCCCTGCACGAGGAGTCGCCCCATGTCCGAATCGTTCTCGCCGCTGCGCCTCGCGCCGTACACGCCCCGCCACCACTGCGGCGTGCTCGCGCTCGTGGGCTCCTGCTACGCCGAGTACGGGCAGGTGCTCGAGCTGCGCACACTCGACGCCGACCTCGCGGGCATCGAGGACGCCTACCCCTGGCCTGAGGCAACCTTCCAGGTGCTGCTCGAGGGCGAGAGGGTCGTCGGCACGGTTGCGGTACGACAGCTCGACGCCGCCACGGCCGAGCTCAAGCGCCTGTATCTGCTCGCGCGCTGGCGGGGGCAGGGGATCGGCAAGCGCCTCGCCCTGTGGGCGTGCGAGTGGGCGCGCCGGCGCGGCTGCAGCCGCGTGCGGCTGTGGTCGGACGTGCACTTCGAGACCGCGCACGCGCTCTACGAGCACCTCGGCGCGCGCCGCACCGGGCGCTCACGCCGGCTCGGCGGCGTGAACGACGTGCGGGAGGACGAGTTCGAGCTCGCACTCGAGCCCGCCTGTCCCTGACGCCCCGGTCCCACCATGCGCGTCCGCTCGGCACGACGCGCCGCGAGCCTCGGGCAGAGCAAGGCGGCACGGGTGGACAGGGCCGTGTGCGACACGGCGACAGCCCCATGGCGTCCGCTGCGAGCCCGCAGCGCCGCCGACTCCACCCTCACGAAGCGCCGCGCAAGGCAGCGCCGCAGTCGGTGCAGAACCGCGCGTCCGGCTCGTTTGCGGCGCCACAGCGCGCGCACGCGAGAGCGCTCTCGAGCGCCGTCCCGCAGCGTTTGCAGAACCGCGCGTCGGCATCGTTGCGCTCGCCGCAGCCGGGACACACGAGCGCCCCGTCCACACCGGCGCGCGCTCCGATCTCGATCCCCTCCACGATGCCGGCAGCGAACTCACGCGCGACGGTACGCTGCGCCGCGCGGGTACCGTCCGCCGCCTCGTTCACCGCGTCGATAGCCACCGGGATCGTCTCGCCCGTGAAGTAGCGCGTGATCGCCCCCACGAACCCGGCCTGCAGCATCATCAGACCGAGACCCAGCACAGGCAGGCCCAGCACCGCGAGGAGGAAGCGGCTGCCCGATACCCCGGGTCCCGAGACGTCGAACATGCCGCCAACGCCGCGAACGACCATGATCCCGCCCACGACCGCCAGCACCACGCCGGCCAGCCGCAACACCCTGCGGGCTCCCCCGTGCCAGCTCGCACGTACACCCCGGCGCCTGTCCTGCACTCTCCCTCCCTTCGCCATGCTCCTCTCCTCCAAACTGCACACGTTCTTCCAAACTGCACACGTTCTTCGCCCCAGATCGAGCAAGGCACGTGCCAGTCCCGCCACCCACAACACCCGCGTGACGAGGCGCTTTTCACCAGGAGCGTGGCGCAACGCTTCGGTTTTGACCACACGCAGCGCGACGCACGCGCCTTCTTCGCGACCGCGGTATACTCTCTTGGATCTCGACCGCGCGCAGGCCTTTCTCTCAGGAGAGCACCCATGAGCACGATCGGCGTAGGCTCCAGCCCGACCGGCTCGCCCTTCGGCCTTCCGGTCGACCCCGCGACCGACGGCGGCACCGCCACACCACTCGCGACCCTCACTGTACCGGAATTGCGATCGCTCGCCCCCCTCGCCGACGTGCTCACCGGCGTGCGTGTGCTCGAGACCGGCGAACGGGGCGAGCACGTGCGCACGCTGCTCGCATCGCTGCAGGAGCTCGGCTACAGCGTACCGCCCGCGGCGATCGACGACGCGATCATCACCCGCGATGCGCAGAATGCGATCGCCGCCTTCCAGCGCGACAACGGCCTCGATCCCACGGGCACGATCGACGCCGCCACCCTCGCAGCCATCGATCGGGCGCTCGCCGCCGACCCGCTGCGCGGCAAGACCTTCATCGACGCCACCACCTTCGCCGGCCAGCCGGCGCCTCGCCCGTGGAGCGCCCGCGACAACGTCGAACTCGAATCCACCTACACCGTGGCCGGCATCGACGGCCGACGCCTCGCCGAACTGCTGCGCGAGACCGACGCGCGCGGACGCACCCGCTTCCGCCGCATGCGGCGCACCGACGCGAGCGCCGCGTTCACCACGGGGTTTCCGAGCGAGGAGATCCCCTGGGACGCCCGAAGCCACGCCCTGCGCGAACGGCTCCCCTACGTGGCGCTCACCGTCGAACCCGACCGCTTCGAGATCGATCCCGACGACGGGCGGCGCGAACTCAGCCTCGGCACCGACATCATGGACGACACCTACTACGACACGCCCGAGTTCACCCTGCTCGAACACGGCATGTCGCTGCGCGGGCGCGTCCGCTGGGACAACGAGAGCACGGTGCGCCGCCTGCTCGTCGCCGCCAAGTTCTCCTCCGAGGTCGGACCCGACGGGCTCAAGCACGCGGCCAAGGTGGACAGCCGGACCTCGGATGGAACGCACCGCGCGACGCTCGACGAGGACGTGCGCCGCGGCATGAGCCGGTGGAACGGCACCGACGAGCCGCTTCCCGCCGTGCGCGCGGTCTACGACAAGCTCACCGCGGCGGGAGCGCTCCCCGATGTCGCGGGCCATGAAGACGTGCTGCTGCTCGAACCCAAGGCCCACCTGCGCAGCATCCGCAGCCGCTTCCACTACAACGAAACCCCGGTAGACGCACTGCGCACCCGCTACCGCGAGACCGGCCCCGAGCGGCTCGAGCAGGCGCTGACCGCCCTCGACAACGCCCGCAATGCCGGGCGTGTCCAGCCGGGCCCGGCGGACGCGGCCGACACCTTCGAACGCACCGCGCGCGGCATCCTCGACGCGAGCCTGGTCGCCGAGCGCGCAGGCGCGGCGTTGCGGGAGATCGATCCCACGATCGATCTCTCGCCCGACGCCGTCCGCGCCCTCTACCCCGACCGCGCCAGCCAGCCCGAGTCCTACGAACAGCTCGAGGTGCAGCGCGTGGTCGCCGAGACGCTGCGCACCCTCTACCACGAGGCGGGCGCGCAGCTCGCCGCCCTTCGGCCCGCGCTCACCGGCGCGGCCAGCCCCGCCGACCGCGCCCTCGTGGAGCAGTTCCGGGCCTGGCTCGAGACGGTGGATCCGACGCTGCGGCGGTTCACGACCCCCGACCGCCTGCTCGAGCGACACCGTTCCGTGGCGCTCGCTGCACCCGACGAGCGGCAGAAGCAGATCGACGCCTTCAACGCGTTCGCCACCGCCCGCCGCGACGCCGGCGATCCCGACTTCGCCGACTTCGAGCCCCTCGACGCGGCCGGCTGGGCGCGGCTCGGCTCCGCCCTCGAGGACGCCCGGCTCGAGGTCGCCGCACGACAGCTCGAGGCGGCCGGCACCTTCGCCACCCAGATCTGGTTCGACAGGGCGCGCGCGTTCTACGTGCCCGAGTCCGGACGCACCACCGGCAACTTCCTGATCGACACGATCGACTACACCGAGATGGTGTCGCACGAGGACTGGGAGAGCCTCTCGGAAGCCCAACGAAGCCCCGGTGGCGAGATCCCCCTCGACAAGATCCTGCACGCCACTCTGGTCAACGAGGTGCAGATCGAGCTCGGCCGCGAGAAGGCCTACCTCGATCGGATCGCGAGCCTCGAGCGGGAGCTGCAGACCGACCGTGCGAGCCTGTTCATGCGCTGGGCGCATGCCGCGGGCCACCCCGCGCTCGCCGGCGGCGAGAGCCCCGAGGCCTACCAGAAGGTGCTCGAGGAACTCGCCGCGCGCGACGACGCGGCGCTCGCTCCGGTACTTGAGGACATCAACCGCTTCCTGGCGGAGGCGGGCTCGGCGCTCGAGCCGCTCACCGCGGCCGATCTCCGCGCCCTGCCCCCGGAACTCCTCACCCCCGAGATCCGCGACCGGCCCGTCCGTACCGAACCGAGCACCGAGCGCATGCTCGCCGGCGCACGCTGGGTCTTCGAACAGTACAAGGACGCACTGCGCGTCATGACCGAGATCAAGGAGCCCGAACTGATGCGCGACCTCGAGCGCGCCGGCGCTCCCCCCACGATCCGCTGGGCGCCGGCCGAGGCGGGCAAGGGTGAGATCGCACTGCGGGCGCTGCGCGACGGGGTCGCCTGACGAGATCGCCCGCCGCCCCCCCTTGTGCCACCGCTATACTGGCGGTGAAGCGGGCGGCCACACCGGAGGAGAGGCGCATGTCGGTCGAGAGGGTGGGCGAACAGATCCGCGCGGCCCGCGCCGACGACGCGATCACCGAATCCGAGGCGCGCACGATCACCTCGCGCGAGCTCGAGACGAAGGACGACGACCTGCTGCTGCCGTCGTCCCCGGTCAGCGTCGGCCGGATCGTGAGCGAACAGGAACTCGCGCTCGTCGCGAGCCTGCTCGCCGCGATCGACCGCAAGGAACTCGACGCCGAGCCCGCCGCGCGCGCGGTGCTCGAACGGTTCGTGCGCGCCGGCGCCGACGGTCCGGCCCGCAAGCTCGCCGAGGGAGCGGTCCACGGTGCAGCGGCCGGCGCACTCGTGGGCGGCCTGGCGCAGATCGGCCCGCAGGGACTGCTGCTCGGTTCGCTCACCGGCTGGTGGGGCCCGCTCGGATTGCTCGCCGGGGGCGCGCTGCTCGGCGCCGCAACGGGCATGTGGGCTGGCTGGCATGGCCGCATCGATTGACGCCACGCAGTCCACGCACGCGCGACGCGCCGCTCCGCTCGCCCACGACACGCACGGCGACGGCGCGCCGGCGCTGCTGATCCACGGGCTCGGCGGCGAGCGCGGCGGCTGGAAGCCGGTCCTCGCACCACTCGCACGACACGCGCGCTGCTGGGCGATCGATCTGCCCGGCTTCGGCGACTCCCCTCCCCTGCCTCCGGGCACCGAGCCCGGACCGCGCCAGCTTGCGGACGCGGTCGAGCGCTTCGTCGCCGAGCAGCGGCTGCCGCGACCGCTTCCCGTCGTCGGCCACTCGCTCGGCGGCTGGGTCGCGCTGGAACTGGCCCGCCGCGGGCTCGCAAGCTTGGTGACCGCCCTCGCTCCGGGCGGTTTCTGGAACGAGATCGAGCGGCGCTACACCTCCGTCGTGCTGCGCACCTGCGCCCGGCTCGCGCGCCGCCTCGAGCCCCACGCCCCGGCGCTGCTGCGCCGGCGCGCGCTGCGCGCGGCGCTGCTCGCCCCCATGATGGCGCGCGCGGCGCACATGCCCCCCGAGGACGCGATCGCCGCGGTGCGCCA
>RFJN01000014.1 GCA_003694875.1 Planctomycetota bacterium
GTAGGGGCGGGGTTTATCCCCGCCCGCACCAATTCCGAAGGTGACTTGCCATTGCACCGCTTCGCCCGGGCGGGGTGGATCCCAATGCCCCTGAGCGAACGGATTCTGGTGTTCCTGACATGCGTCTCGGAAGCGCGTTGCGTCGCCGCGGCGGCCGACACCCAAGGAGGCGGCGTACGGCGGGCGAATGACGAACATGCGAGGCGCCACATAGTTGTCGGAGCGACGGTAGCGATCGGTGCAGGCTGTAGACGCAGGTGACTTCGTCGCGCACAAGGCAGCCAGGAACGTCGCCCACCGCAAGCAAGCGGCAACACCCTCTTCGCAAGGCGCGAGACGAAAGTGCCGATATCCACGGCACGCGACACCCTGTCCTGCATCGCCTTCCTTCAGGGGCAGTGGGGTGGATCCCCGCCCGCACCCACCCCGCCCACCACGCGCCATGGGACCGCCCACGCGCAGCCCTCCGGGCGTCGCGGTGCGCGCCAGCACGCAGATCAGCTCGGCGACGAACGACACGCCCGATACAACCGCGCCGACGCCCTGCCCGCCAGTCCTCCCGGAGCCCGGTCGGTGCGCTCACGCACACTCCTGCTTGATCGCGTCGACGTCGATCTTGTACGCCTTGATCTTGTTGTAGAGCGTCTTGACGTTGATCGCGAGCTTGCGCGCGGTCTGCACCTTGTTGCAGCGGTTGCGGCGCAGCGCCTTGATGATGTGGCGCCGCTCCATCTCGGCGAGCGTGCAGTCGTCGTCGTCGTCGTCGATCTCCTCGTCGCGCGTGGGCGGGGCCAGAAACCGCGGCAGGTCCTTGGGACCGACCACGTCATGACGGGACAGGATCAGGGTGCGCTCGACGAGGTTCTCGAGTTCCCGGATGTTGCCGGGCCAGTGGTAGCGCTGCAGCTCCTCGATCGCCTCCTTCGAGAAGCGCTTGGGCTTGAGCCCGCGCCGCCGCGCACGCTCGACGAACAGCTGCACCAGGGCGGGGATCTCCTCCGGTCGCTTGCGCAGCGGCGGCACCGTGATGTTGATCACGTTGAGCCGGTAGTACAGGTCCTCGCGAAAGCTGCCGCGCCGCACCTCCTCGACGAGGGTGCGGTTGGTGGCGGCGATCACGCGCACGTCCGAACGCTGGATCTTGTTGCTGCCCACCCGCCGGAACTCGCTCGACTCGAGCACCCGCAGCAGCTTCACCTGCAGATCGAGCGGCAGCTCCCCGATCTCGTCGAGAAAGATCGTGCCCTTGTCCGCCACCTCGAACAGACCGGCGTGGTCGCTCACCGCGCCGGTGAACGCCCCCTTCTCGTGACCGAACAGCTCGCTCTCGAGCAGGTTGTGCTGCAGCACCCCGCAGTTGATCGCCACGAACGGCATGTTGGAGCGGGTGCTGAGCTGGTGGATCCGCGCGGCGACGAGCTCCTTGCCCACCCCGCTCTCGCCCTCGATCAGCACGGTGAGATCGGTGGGCGCCACGAGGTCGATCGTGGAGAGCACCTCGCGCATCTGCTCCGACTCGGCGACCATGCCGTCGTGCGCCGGCTGCGCGCCGGTGTTGTGCATGCGCTTGAGCGCCTCGTTCTCCCGCTCGAGCCGCATGTGCTCGAACGCCTTGCGCACGCTCAACAGCAGCCGCTCCACGTCGATCGGCTTCTCGACGGTGTCGAACGCGCCCGCGCGCATGGCGTGCACCACCGTCTGCGCCGGCGCGCCCGCCGCCATGAGGATGCCCTGCAGCCGCGGCTCGAGCTTGAGCGCGCGCTTGAGCAGCTCGATTCCGTCGAGCCCCGGAAGGAAGATCTCCGAGACGAGCACGTCCACCGGCTCGCGCTCCATGGTGCGCAGGGCGCTGTCGGCATCGCGCGCCGAGACCACGGCGTAGCCCGCCGAGGCGAGCGCGTCGGTCAGGAAGCTGCGCACACCCTCCGAAGCGTCCACGACCAGCACGGTACCCGCGTTCGACATGCCGACTCCCCTGCGCTATCGACCCCGAACCACGCCGCCGGCGCCGGAGATCCCGTGCGCGACGGCGCCGCCCGTTCCGTTTTTTCCATCCCATGTCATTTTCGGACATACAGCGTGACTCGCCAGCGCCCGATCGTAGCGAAGTTCGGCAAAAACCGGCAACACCGGACGGCAACCCACCCCGATCGTGGATATCCGGCCCGAACGCCCCGGTCCGCTCCGAACCGATCTTGCCCGGTCAGCGCCCCGCTTCCGCCCCGGCGGGCGTCGCGGCAGGCTGCGCCGGCAGGTGCGTGTCGAGCAGCACCTCGACGATCCGGTCCTGCAGCCGCCGCGCCGCCCCCGCCCCGCCGCGCACCCCGTTGGTGAGGATCGAGAACACGAGCGTCGCCTCGCCCGGCCGTGCGGGCAGCACGTAACCGCTCAGGGTGGAGACGCCGCGGATCGTGCCCGTCTTCGCGCGCACGCGCGCCGCGTCCGGACGATCGCGCAGCCGCTTGCGCAGCGTGCCGTCGAGCCCGCCGATCGGCAGCGCGCCGACGAACAGCGCCGCGTTCGGTCCGCGCGCGGCGGCCCGCAGCACCGTCACGAGCGCGCGGGCGCTCGCGCGGTTGTCGCGGGCGAGCCCCGAACCGTCCACGAGCGCGATCTGCTCGGGCGCCACCCCGAGGGCGAGCACGCGCTTGCGCACCACGGCGCTGCCGGCACGGAAGCTGCCCTCGCCCCCGCGCTCCGCCCCGAGCACCTTGCACAGCGACTCGGCCCACAGGTTCTGGCTGCGCTTGAGGATCACGGGCACCGTCTGTGCCAGCGGGGTGGCGCAGCCCGCGATCGGCACACTGCCGTGCGAGGCCGGCGGATCGTCGGCGGTCGCGAGCCGCACCTGCCCCCCGACCGACACACCCTCGGCCTCGAGCGCCCGGCGCAGCACGTGTCCCACCACGATCGCGGGGTCGCGCAGCGCGATCGAGACCGTTCGCGGCCGCGACCCGAGGCGCACGCTTCCGCGCACCACGATCACGTCCGTTGCCGGCTTGCGTCCCACCGCGACGACGTGGCGGCCGTCCTTGCCGACGGTCGTGCACCGGTTTTCGACGCGCAGCGGCGTGCCGGCGGGTGCCAGGCGCACCACGGCCGGCGCCCCCGCCGCCGCTCCCGGGCCCACCGTCACGTCCACGCAGCCGTCCTGCAGCGTGAGTGCGGAGACGGGCGCCTCGTACCAGCGATCGAGCTGATCGCGCGGCCAGTCCGGGTGCTGCAGCGGCGGGGCGAAGTAGCGAGCGTCGA
>RFJN01000130.1 GCA_003694875.1 Planctomycetota bacterium
CCCGTGACCAGACCGCTGTACGCATAGTCGATGCGCTTCGCGATGATCAGATCCTTGCCCGGCTCGAGGTTCAGGAAGTCCCACTGGCTGTAGCCGCCGACGTGCGCACGTCCCTTGGACGAGATACGCGTGCCGTCGGGGTACTTGAACGTCTGGTTGGTGGACCACTGGTCCTTGTACTCGTCCATCTTGAAGTTGTGCCGCTGCTCGTCCTTCTTGTCGAGCAGCTTGATCTCGTCCTTCTTGAGGTAGTTCTTGCCCTCGAGGAAGATCGTGTCCGGCAGCTCACCCGACAACTCCTGCAGTTCCTGCCAGGTGAGGCTCTTGGCCCCCGCCATGGGCGCCGCCACCGGCTCGGGCTCGGGCTCCGGCTCCGGCGCGGGAGCGGCCGCGACCGGCTCGGGCTCGGGCTCGGGCTCCGGTTCGGGTTCGGGCTCGGGCTGCTTGACCTCCATCTCGGCGAGCCCGCTCACCGCGTCGATCGCCTTTTCCTGGTAGCTCAGCATGGCATTGAAGGCGTCCTCGTTGTAGCGCGGCTTGCCGAGCAGGTGCAGCAGCGCGTGCACGTTCTCCTTGAAGTTGAGGTACTCACGCGTGTCCACCATGTCCGGGTACGCGAGCTGGAACTCCGCGATCATCTCGTCCTCGAGTTCCGCGAGCAGCCGGAACATGCGCATGCACTCCGCGATCGAGGCCATGAGGTTCGTGATCACGAGGTTCTGGATCGCCAACACGCCGGTGCGCACCGCATAGCACGTCGCGAGCTTGTACTTGGCCGCCATCTTGCCGAACTCGCGCCGCACCTGATCGAGCGTCTCCTCGAAGCGGTTGCGCAGCATGGAGTCGATGCGCGAACCGACGACGCCCGCGCGCGGCACGAAGCGCAGATCGATCTCGCCGGGCTTCGGATCGTTCGGATCCTCGGCGTCCTTGATCTCGCTCACGTCCGCGGTCATGTGGATGCGCGCGAGTTCGATCCCCTCCTCCGGATCGGGCTCGCTCGCCACGATCTCGATCTTCGAGGTCTCGAGCACCCGCCGGTGGCCCTTGTACTTCGGGTTCGCGGCGTTCACCACGAACTCGGTCGGTTCCTCGACGTACTTGAGCACGACGAAAATGTCGCTCGGAAGCCGGTACTTCGACGGATCGATCGTCTTCACCTCGGTCTCGTAGAGCAACACGTCGTTGCCCTCGCCATCGATCGCGTACCCCGGCGTGATCTCGATGCTCAGATCCCCACGACGGCGGCCGAGCACCTTGAGACCGTCCTCGGTGTAGCCCCCCGACGGGTCGTAAGAGGACACCACGCCGTAGCCGTGGAACGCCCGGTTGTGCAGCTTGCGCTTCTCGAGGTGATAGCGCTCACCGACCTGGAAGTCGGTCGACTCGAGCCGCAATCCGTGGAAGTGGTTGAGTCGAAGATAGCCCTGTTTCTCTTCGGCCATGGTCTGCCTCTCTCCCGCCTGTCTCTACGCTCCTCGGCCTCGCGCCGACTCGATCTCTCTCTCGCTCACTCGCCGGTGATCGTATCCACGCCCACGGTCGAACGCACGCCGACCTGGATCGAGAAGTCCTCCTCCGGCCCCTCTTCCTCCGGCGCGAAGATCACGTAGTAGTCGGTGTGCGCCGGTTTCTCCATGTCCAGGATGCGGTGGATGCGCTTGATCGTGTCGACGTCCACCTCCTCCTGGCGCATGGGAAGTTCCACCGTGAACACGTGCCGCCGATCGACCCACGGCATCTCGACCGTGTCCTCGCCGATCGTCGCCCCCTTCCATTCGGGGTGCGCGATGATCCGCCGCACCTCCTCGTCGGTGATCTCGCGTCCGTCGGCGTCCCGCTCCGGATACATGGGATAGGGACACTCCTGGATCCCGTCGAACGGCCAGTGGTTCTCGTGGATCTTCGGCTCGACCCCGGTGAAGATCTTCAGGTAGATCTTGAGACCGCGCTTGGTGCCCCGCAACTGATAGAGTTCCACCGCCTTGCGGATCAGGTTGCGGCGCTTGAACTCGGGCCAGTCGTCCTCGAGCGTCATCGCCACCCACGATCCGAGCCACGGCAGGAAGTCCGCCGGCGCCTCGAGCGGATCGAAGTACTCGTGCAGGTTGTCGAGCTTCTCGCGCGTCTGGTTGAAGATGTGCTGGAAGATCCACAGGAAGTCGCGCAGGAAGTTGCGCCCCGAGATGTCGGAACGCTGGTAGATCGCCGGCAGGTACTCGATCGGGTTGAAGGCCGCGACCTGCAGCTCCACCTGGTAGAGTTCGTTCGAGAGATCGATCTTCTCGCCCGGCTCCGGGTAGGTGCGCGTCACCTCGCCCTGCCGCACCCCCTCCTTCTCGATGTAGCGCACCCGCACCCGGTCCATGGGGAAGCCCGAGACGGCGAGGATCTTGCGCGCCTTGCGCAGGTCGTAGCCCACGAGTGGCGGCATCTCGACCGCGTTCTCCGCGAGCTGCCGCTTGAGCTTCTCGAGCGCGCTCTCGCGCCGCCGCGCGCGCGCGCCGTCCCCTCCGGGCTGCTCCGCCAACGTCGTGCCTCCTCTTCCCCGCGTCCCGCCTCAGCAGACCACCCTTCCCGGCCCCGACAGGACCGAGCCGCGATCCGCGCTCAGACGTAGACCTCCTTGGCGATCTCCTGGATGGTGACGTCGACGACGTGGATCAGCTCGTCCTCGGCGATCTCGACCTTCTCGACCATGACCTTGCGGTCCTCGTGGAAGATCCGCAGCCGCTCGACGTAGTCGACCCCGCTCACCGCCTCGATCACCTTGAGCAGATCGCTCTTGACGAGCACGCGACCGAACGGCCAGCCCTTGCCATCCGGGCCGCCGAACAGCGGGTGCACGTGCTTGCGGATCGCGTTCTCGATCTCGCGCTTGAGCGACTCGCCCTTGCGCCCGAGCGGCTTGAGCACCACGTCCACATCCACCGAGATCTCGACGTAGCGCGGCTTCGACACGTTCAGCCGGGTCGTGATCAGCCGCCGCTCGTCGAGGAAGTCCTTGACCCGCCGCAACAGCTCGGGGGTCGGCAGCGGCTTCTCGCTGAGGTCGCTGCCCTGCTCGGCCACCTTCGGCACGATCAGCACCGTCACCTCGCCCGGACGCTTCGGACTCGGCATGCAGCGCGCCCGCGCCACCGAGCCCGACGCACGCAGCGCGAGCCACTCGTAGTCCTCGGCGGTCACCGCGCGGTAGCGGTTCTTGATCACCTGCGGACCGCGCATCTTCGCCTCGTCGATCGTCTCCTGATCGGCGCCGCCGGTGGCCGGATAGGGGTTGTACACGCTGTCGATGTAGGCGATCGCCTGCCGCAGCACCACGAGCGACGACGCGCCCACGTTGCCGATCGTCCCCCCGCCGGTGCGGTATTCCTCGGCCACGATGTTGTCCGAACCGAGCGGCGGCACCATGCCCCGTCGACCGTCGCCGAAGCGCACCTCGCCGCTGATCGGATCCACGGTGTAGTGCCGGCTCGAGGGACCGGAGGCGTAGAAGCTCTCCACCTCGTGCCAGCGCACCCACACACCGACCACCCGCCCCTCGTCGTCGCGCACCTCGCGGATCGCGTCCTCGCCCTCCTCCTGCACGATCACCCGCGCGTCGCGGCGTGTCGGCAGCTCGTTCTCGCGCACCACGATCCGCTGCCCCTTGAGCACCGGATAGTTGTTGAAGCGGAAGACCTGGTCCGGCGTGCCGTCGGAGTAGCCGAGCACCTCGTTGCGGATCGTCTCGGCGTTGATCGCCTCGACCGTGTTCAGCCGCAGATCGAGACACCACGGCTGCTTCGAGTACGAGCCCATCTCGAGCCGTCCGCGGATCCAGTACAGCTCGCGGCCGAACTCGCGCTTGGCCGCCATGTCGGGCGGGCCGAGGATCTCGAGCGCACCGGACTGCGTGAAGTTGCGGGTGCCGTCCTGCGGGTTGAGCGGGATCCAGTTGTTGCCGTTCCAGTACTCCCACACCACGCGCTGCGAGGCGCGCTTCTTGCGCTCCTCGCGCTCGCTCATCCCCTCCTCGGGGAACGGCTCGTCGATGAACAGGTCCGCGTCCGGCGCCTCCTCCTCCTCCTCCATCCGGAAGTACAGCGAGACCGGCTTGTTCGGCAGCGCCTGGTCGAACGCGAGGTAGACGGCCGGATTCTCCTCCTTGTACGGCTCGAACGGCTGCACAAGACGCAGCTCGATCCGGATCGCGTCCGACTGGTCGCGGAAGTTGAAGTCGTTGTAGGTGACGAAGTTGCTGACCGAATAGGGCACCTGCGAGTACTTGAGCATGATCGAGCTGAGCGCCGGCGGCCGCAGCGGGTGCGGCTCCTTCCACACCCAGTTGCCGTCCTCGATCTCGAACTTGCCCGGCTTGCCGTAGTTGCCCTGCTCGATGCGGGCGCGAACCCAGAAGCCCTCCTCGCCGTTGACCTCGGTGCGCTGCATGTCCTCCGGCCGCAGGAAACTCACGTACCCGCCCATCGTGAAGGCGTTGGTGGTGTCCTCGAAGCCGTGCGCGATCGGCTCCGCCGGCCCGAGCGGGGTCGTGGTCGCGATCTCCGCCCACCGACGGCCGTTCCAGTACTCCCACTTGATCCGCAGATCGGGCGACGGATTGGGCGCCGCGATCGAGGACGGGTCGGCGAGCTGCATCTCGATCCGGATGCGCGAGTCCTCGCGCCCGAAGCACTCCTCGCTCGAGAGGTAGAAGCAGTAATCGAAGTCGGGATCCTCGCCGAACGGATAGAAGCTGCGCGAGGTGTCGAGCGGCAGGTAGATCCCCGCGCCCGTGTTCGCGATCGCCGCGTCGGGACCCACCCCGTCCTGCAGCACCATCGCCGACACGATCACCGTGTCGATCATCATGGCCTCGTCGCGGATCGGCACCTCGATCAGCCGCGCGCGGATCCAGTACGTCTCGGCCCCGTTCTCGGCCACATCCCCCGGCTCGATGTCCTCGATCGGCCCGGCGAACGCGATCCCCTTCTTGCTCGAGTCGAGCTGCCCTCCCGTCATGGCGAGCAGCTCGTCCTGCGGAATCGAGACCGGGATGAGCTCCCGCCAGCGGCGGCCGTTCCAGTACTCCCACTCGAGCAGATCGAGGGGGTTCTCCTCCTTCGCCTGCGGGAAGTCGAACACGATCTGGACCGTCGAGACCTCCTTGAGCGCCCCGAACCGGTCGTCACCGAGATAGAACATGCGCTCGATCTGGCGCCGGCCCTGGAAGACGTCGAAGCCCTCCGAGGTGCCGATCTCGATGAACGCCGAGTTGTCGGCCACCTTGTCGCGCTCGATCGAGTAGCAGTGCAGCAGCGACACGTTGGTGACGTACAGCTCCTTCTCCGTCTCGAAGACGATCTGCGTGCCGTCCTCGGTCGGCTCGGTCGCCACCTGCGTGCCCTTGGGCACCCACACCCCCGTCTCCGCCCCCTCGACGAGCCGGAAGGTGAGCTGCGTCGAGGCCGGCTGCGGCGGGCGCAGCTTGATCCCGATCATGTCGAGCAGCACCAGATAGACCTTGTCCGGCACCTTGTTGAGCCGGTACAGGATCATCTCGGTCATCCACGCAAACGGCTCGATCAGCGTGATGCCGGGATCGGACGGATTGTAGTTCGTCCAGTCGGGGCAGTACTGCGGGATCAGCCGGATCGCCTCCTCGACGATATCGTCGAAGGTGCGGTCATCGAGATTCGGCGTCGGAAGCGGCATGAGCTCTGTCTTCTCCTGACGGCTCCGGTTCGCCCGGCCTCACAGGCGCCCGGACGACCCCCCGGTTCGCTACTGGCTTTCCTTCTGCAGGTAGAAGGGATAGACCATGTTGAACACGTTGTTCGTTGCGATCACCTTGTACTGCACCTTGACCGTGACCCGCGTCTCTTCCTTCGGATCGGTCTCCACCTCGACCGTCAGGTCGGCCACCCGTGGCTCCCAGGTGCGGATCGCCTCCTCCACGTACGCGATGATCAGACCGTGGGTGTTGGCGTTGTTGGGCGCAAAGACGAGATCGTGGATCCGGCAGCCGAACTCCGGCCGCATGACACGCTCGCCGGGTGCGGTGCCGAGGATGATCAGGATCGACTCGTAGATGCTGTCCTCGGCATGGCTCATCGCCACCCCGCGGCGCCTGTCGACGTCGATCGGGAACTTCCAGCCGACCCCCAGAAACGGCTTGACGCGTCCGACCGCCATCGCCTCTCTCCCCACCCGGTCGCCGGGCGCGCCCCACCGTCGACCCGGGGCACGCCGCGCCGCGAACCATCCGGTTCACCGCGCCCGCGCTCCCGCCGCTCGCGCAACCACCCGCGCTCGCCGGCCGGAGCGAGCGGATCTGCGATCGACGCAACTGCCGTCAAAAACCGACGTTACAGAGCGCCGAAAGCCTCTCTCCCGATCCGCGACGGTATCGTAGCGGGGCTCCGGATTCTTTGCAACCCCGCCAGAATCCGCACCGCAGCGGGAAACGGCCGCCCTCCATACCCCCGTTTCCCCACCCCGTCTCCCGCTCTTGCCTTCCCCGATACCATGACCCGATCAGCCCCGGGGTGCCGTCCCCACGTGAGGTCACCGCCCGTGCCCGAACCCGCTGCCGTCTCCCGCCGTCCGCGCGCGGTCCTGTTCGCCTACAGCGAGGCCGGCACCGTCGCGCTCGAGGTGCTGCTCGAACTCGGCATCGAAGTCGCCGCCGTGGTGACCCACCGCGACGATCCGCACGAGACGCGCTGGTTCCGCACCCCGCGCGAGTTCGCCGCCACGCACTGCCCCTCGGTACCGGTGCACGACGACGACACGCTCGGCGATCCGCACGCGTTCGCGCTGTGCCGCACCCTCGCGCCCGACCTCATCCTCAGCGTCTTCTACCGGCGTCTGCTGCCCGAGCCCACCCTGCGGTGCGCGCGCACCGCCGCGCTCAACCTCCACCCCTCGCTGCTGCCCCGCTACCGTGGCCGCGCCCCGATCAACTGGGTGCTCGTGCACCGGGAGCCGGAGACCGGCGTGACGCTGCACCACATGGTCGCGCAGGCGGACGCGGGCGACATCGTGGCGCAGCGTCGCATCCCGATCGCC
>RFJN01000131.1 GCA_003694875.1 Planctomycetota bacterium
ACCGCACGCGCTGGCCGTGGTACAGCTACGTCGCGCCGGTCTCGTGGCTCGTCGCCGACGACGTGCACGAGGCGCGCGAACACGTGAACTTCTCGACGTGGAATCGCTACCGCCCCTCGAAGCAGGACAAGATCGCGCGCGAGGTGTGGGAGGAGGTCGAGGAGGGGGACATGCCGCCGTGGCAGTACCTGCTGCTGCACCCCGAGGCGCGGCTGAGCGAGGCGGACCGCAAGGTGCTGCGCGCGTGGGCGATCGATCACGGCGCCGAGCTCGACGACGAGGCGGAGGGCGGAGCGTAGCGGCGCGCGCGACCGGGTTCAGAGCCGGATGTCGCGCAGCGTGATCCGCACGTCGTCCGCGGACGCGAAGCGATCCTCGGGCTTCTTCGCCATGCACTTGAGGATCATGTCCGCGACCTCCTCGGAGACCGCGGGGTTGACCTCGTCGGCGCGCGGCGGCGGGGTGTGGACGTGGTGGTAGCCGAAGTCGCGGCCCTTGAACGGCAGCTGCCCGGTGAAGACCTCGAAGAGCGTGACGCCGAGCGAGTAGATGTCGGAACGCTGGTCGGTGGGCTGGCCGAGCACCTGCTCGGGGGACATGTACCACGGGGTGCCGAGCACGCCCGAGGCCGTCTGGTTCACGCCCTCGATCACCTTGGCGAGCCCGAAGTCGAGGATCTTGGCCATGTGGTCGTGCTCGCTCACGAGCACATTGGAGGGCTTGATGTCGCGGTGCACCACGCCCCGGCTGTGCGCGTAGTGCAGCCCGTTGCACACCCCGATCAGCACCCCGCGCAGCGTCTCCGGATCGGGCCTGTCTTCGGCGACGAAGCGGCGCAGGTTCTTGCCCGGCACGTACTCGAGCGTCATGTACCAGCCGTCCGGCGACTCGCCGAAGTCGAACAGCGTGACGATGTTGGGGTGGTTGAGCCGGGCCGCGCTGCGCGCCTCGCGCACGAAGCACTCCACCGCCGCGGGAAACTGCCGGATGTGCGAGGAGAGCACCTTGTACGCCACGGTCCGGTCGAGCAGCGTGTCCTGGCACCGGTAGACCACGCCCATGCCGCCGCGTCCGATCTCCTCGAGGATCCGGTAGCGCCCCGCGCCCGCGCTCTGCAGGGCGGGGGGAGCCGGTGCCGGCGAGTCCGAGGACAGCTGCACCTCGGTCGGCTGCCAGCTGTCGCTGCCGGCCGCCGAATCCGGTGGTTCGCGCAGCGCCTCGAGCCGCTCGGCGGCGTCGCGGTAGCCGCGGTGGTGCAGCAGCACCTCCTCGTACGCCGAGCACGCCCGCTTGCGCTGCCCGAGCGCCTCGTGGCAGCGGCCGCGCACGTAGTGCAGCTCCGCCGGCGGCAGGCCGTGCTCGAGCGAGGCGGCGGCCGCCTCGAGGTAGCGTAGTGCTTCGGCCGGCTCGCCGCGCTCGTACAGCGCCACGCCGAGCAGCGCGTTGGCCTTGGCTCGCCACGGCGAGTCGGGCTCGATCTGCTCGAGGCACGCCACCGCGTCGTCGAGCCGCCCCATGCGCAGAAAGCACTCGCCGGCATCGAGCTTGCGTCCTATGCGCAGCAGCAGGCGCGCGCGGCGTGCCGGATCGTCGAGCGACTCCGCGCAGCGCAGCGCCTCCTGCAGCCGCCCCGCCTGCTCGAACAGGTCCGCCGCGCGGTCGAACCGCCCCTTGCGCGCGTGCAGCACCGCCGCCTGGCCGGGATCGCCGGCGCGCTCGAAGATCTCGGCCGCCCGGTCGTAGTCGCCGAGTTCCTCGTACACACTCGCGGCGAGCCGCAGCTCTCCGGCCTGGATGTAGTGGCGCGCCGCGCTGTGCAGCTGCCGGTTGCGGCGCGCGAAGTCGCCGCGAAGCCGCGAGGCGGTGAGCATGTCCGACTGCGATTCGAGCAGCGCCGCCGCGCGGTTCTCGCGTCCGGCCCGCACGAAGAGATCGACCGCGCGGTCGCTGTCGCCGAGTTCCACCGCGATCTCGGCCGCCTGCTCGAGCCGCCCGATCCGCAGCAGGAACTGCATCGCCTTGTCGCGCTGGCCCACCCGGTCGTACAGCGCGAGCACACGCTTCTCGATCTGCTCGACCTTCTCGCGGTGGCGACGACCGGGCTGCAGCGAGAGGCTCGCGGCGGTGCTCTGGTACACGCGCTCGTAGAGTTCGGCCGCCTCGGCCGGTCGGTTGGTCTTCTCGAACAGGCGTGCGGCGCGATCCCACTTCTGCAGTTCGCGGTAGATCTGTGCCGCGCGTCCGAGTTCGCCCGCTTCCTCGTACATCTGGGCGGCCACGATGCGGCGTCCGGCGCGTGTGTAGTCGAGTTCGGCGCGCTTGAGGTCGCCCGCCTCCCGGTAGCACTGCGCGGCCTCCTCCCACATCTCGGCGCGCTCGTAGAGCAGCGCCGCACTGGCGGCGTGGCCGCGTGCCGCGAGAAGTTCGGCGGCGCGGTGGTACTCCCCGGCGCGCTTGAATGCCTCGACCGCCGCGTCGGTGTCGCCGCCTTCGAGAAACGCCTCGGCGGCTGCCCGGTACTCGCCGCGTCGCAACAGCCGCCGTCCCTCGGCCCGGCGGCCGGCCGGAGATGCGCGCAGCGCCCGGCTCCAGCGTGCGGCGGCGTTGGCCGCCTGCAGCAGGAGACCGCCGGCGACGACCACGAGCGCGAGCTGTACCGTCCAGGACTGCTCGAGCGGTTGCAACCAGGCGGGCATCGTGGCTCTCTCGCCTCTTCCCCGTGCTTCGCCCCGCGCTCGCGTGGCGCGCGCCGCGACTCCGAGCGAAGAGCTACGACACTCGCTTTCCGGCGTCCACGGCGCGCGACCGGGGGGACGACGGGCCGGGGCGGGGGGCGGCGTGGCGCATGAGCGTGCGCTGCAGCCGCCGCAGATCGGCCGGCAGCGGAGCGCGCACCGAGACCGTCCGGTTCGAGGTGGGGCAGCGGAACGAGAGCTTCCAGGCGTGCAGCGGGGTGCGCTCGAGCAGCGGCGGCTCGCTCGCGCGGCGGCGCGACCGGCGGTAGCCGCGCTTGAACGACGAGAGCACGAGCGGCTCGGCGCTGCCGTACAAGGGGTCGACGAGCAGCGGGTGGCCCACGTGCCGCAGGTGTACGCGCAACTGGTGCTGTCGCCCGGTGTGGGGCACGAGTTCGAGCAGCGCCATGGATCGGAAGCACACCAGCCGGCGCCAGCGGGTGTACGCCGGCCGAGCCGCGGCCTTGCCGCGCCGTCGTGCCGCCCCCGAGGTCGCGATCCGCATGCGGCCGCCGCCGCGCGGATCGCGCTCGAGCGGCAGATCGATCTCCCCCGCTTCGCGCGGCGGGACGCCGCGGACCCACGCGAGGTAGCGCTTGTCGACCTCGCGGCGCTCGAAGGCGATCGACAGCGCGCGGTGCGTATCGGGGTCGGTGGACAGCAGCAGGCAGCCGCTCGTGTCGCGGTCGAGGCGGTGCACCGGCTGCAGCGTCGGGAGCTCGAGGCTCGCGCGCGCCCGTTCGAGCAGGCTCAGGCCGCCGTCGGGCTCGCGTGCGCGCACCGTCACGAGGCCGGCCGGCTTGTGGACCACCACCCAGCCCGGCCCGCGGGCGAGCAGCGAGATCTCGCTCTCGCGCTGCCGGCGGCGTGCGCTCATGCGAGTCGCCGCTTGAGCACGAACGCGATCGCCTCCTTGGCGCAGCGCTCGCAGAAGCCGTGTCGGTCGATCAGCTGCTGCATGGCGTGTTCGACCTGCCGCTGCCGCTGCGGGGTGAGCGCGCTCCACTCCTCGGTGCCGAACCGCAGCAGATCGAGCAGCATGCGCTCGATCTGCTCCTCCTGCTCGCGGTAGAAGCCTGCGCGCAGCGCGGCGAAGATGTCGTCGAAGATCTCGCGCACCACGAGCGGGCGGCCCGGGTTGCCGATCGCGAAGGCGGCGATGCGGCGCACGAGATCACGCCGGTAGACGGCGGGCTCCTCCTGGATCCCGACGAGCTGCTCGACCCGGCGCATGAGCCGCTCGTCGGGCGGCTCCCGCTCGCCGGTCTGCGGGTTGACCACGCGCTGCTCGCGCACGAAGGCGCGCACGTGCTCGAAGTAGTCGTCGAACAGCCGGGTGTAGGAGGCGGCGGGAACGAGTTCGAGCGCGTCGTTGATCTGCTGCTCGACGCGTTCGAAGTACGCCTGCTCGACGTCCTCGATGAAGTGGGGACAGTCGTTGTAGCCCGCCTGCGGGGTGATACGCAGGAAGTCGTAGACCGAGACGTCCTTGACGAGCTCGCGCAGGCTGCGCAGCACCGCGAGCGGCGAGAGGCAGGGAAACTCCGCGCGGGCGGCCGCGTCGGCGAGCAGCATGAGCATCTCGCGCGGCGAGGCGCCGCGCCGCCCCTCGTAGGCGGCGTCGAGCAGCCCCTCGAACTCCTCCTCGGCGTCGTCGAACTCCGAGCGCACGTCCTCGTAGTGCGCGAGCAGCTCGCGCTTCTCCGCCTCGCTGAAGTCGGCCGGCACCTCCCGGCGGTCGTAGAACATGGCCTTCTGCAGCGGGGTGAGGCGCGAGACGAGGTTGCCGACGGTGCCGGGGTAGTTCTTCGCGCGGGGTCGGCGCAGGCGCGTGAGCACCGCCCACAGCGCGGTCACGTAGGCGGTGTGCGGGGCGACGTGCTTGTCGCGTCCGATCGCGGCGAGCTGCTGCTCGTAGATGCGCGCCTCCTCCGAGACGTTGAGCAGGTACGGCACCTTGATCAGCTCGATGCGCGCCTTGAACGAGGCGAAGTCGGGATCGCGCTTGAACAGGCACAGGTTCTTCTCGTTCGCGGTCGCGGTCATGACGAGATCGAGGTAGGCCACGAGGCCCGGGAGCGTGACCGTGTTGCGCTCGATCGTGGTGAGCAGATACTTGTGCACCTCGAGCGGCCGCTTGAAGAAGTCGGAGTAGACCACCATGCCGCGGTTGGCGTCGATGAGGTCGCCGGCCGGCTCGAGCAGCGTGATGTTGCGCAGCACCGGCGGCACCTGGTGGCGCGCCTCGGGGTTGATCGGGCGTGCGGTGGCGTCGACGTTGCGCTGCGGCTCGATCGTGATCGCGCCCGAGCGGTAGCGCCGCGAGATGAAGAACCGCTCGACCTGCACGTGCTGCACCACCCGCCGCCAGTCACCGTGGTAGGCGGTCAGCAGCGTGTCGTAGATCTGGCGGCACTTGGGACACAGTGCCCCCTCGAGCAGGTGCTCGGGCAGCGGCTGGTCCGAGAGCCCCGCGTCGCGATACGCCTGCTCGATCAGCGCCCGCCGCTGTTCGCGCGGCAGCAGCAGCAGCGGGTTGTCGCGCAGCTCGCACGGGATGCGGCAGGTGATCTCCTCGGGCTCCATGTAGGCGTAGGTGTCGGTGCGGCGGTTGCGCTGCGGCTGCGCGAAGCCGAGCCGGTCGCGCTCGAGCGCGTCGCTGAACACCCAGTGCAACGCGTACAGCGCCCCCTCGTCGGTGCGCGAGTACGCCTCGAGCCCACCGAGCAGGCACTCGAGCATGCTCGATTTCGCCGATCCGTTCGGCCCGTGCAGCATGAGCAGCTTGTCGACGCGGCCGCGTTCAGCGAAGTAGCGGATGTACTTGACCAGCTCGGCCTGCGGTCGCCCCTGGCCGAACACGCGGCCACGTCCCTGCGCGAACGGGGCGTCGAACACCCGGTAGCGCTCGCGCACCCCGACGTCGTTGTCCGGCCCCGGTTCGGTGCCGATCGCCTCGATCATGTCGGCGAGGTACTGCGCGGCGTTGCGGGTGTGCACGCGCGGGCGCGCGAACAGATCCTCGAGCAGCTCCGCGAACGACTTCACCATCTGGCGCTCGCGGAAACGCGCGCCGACCGCCTCGGAGACGCGTTCGATCGTGGCGGCCATGTCGCGGGGCCGGCCGCGGGCAGCGGGGAACGGATCGACCATGAGCGACGGTGTACCCGCCCCGTGCGGATCGGTCAACACGGGCCCGCCGCGACGCCGCCGGGCCTCACCGGGCCGTCTGCGCCGGGTCAGCGGTGGGCCTGCCGCGCGTGGCGGGCTCGGGTGAACGGCTGCGCGAGCGAGCGCGCCGCGGGTGTGCGGCCTTGCGGTATCGGGGCCGATCGCTACCGTGGGCGGTCGCCGGCAGTCGACAGCGGTGGCCGGCCTTCGAGGCGGTGCGACAGGGGGAATCGGGCGCATGAAGCTTCCATCGCTCGCGAGCCACGTGCGCTACGAGGTCTCGGGGCGTCCGCGCGGGGGGCTCGGCGGCATCGTGGCGCGGCTCGAGCGGCACCGTTTCGTGCCGCTCGGCGACGACGTCGAGCAGGAGGAGGCCTGGGGCTGGATCACGCTCGAGCACCTGCTGGACGTGCAGTTCCGTCCCGACAAGATCGAGCTTGGTCCCTACGTGGTGTTCGGGCTGCGTCGCGACCGCCGCAAGGCGCCGGCCGCGCTCGTGCGCGCGCACGTGCGCCAGCAGGAGCTCGCCCACCGCGAGGCGACCGGACGCTGGCTCGCGGCGCGCGAGCGGCGGGAGCTGCGCGAGCAGGTGCGCGAGACGCTGGTGCGCAAGGTGTTGCCGAGCGCCTCGAGCTGGCCGGTGGTGTGGCACCGCGGGGCGGCGTGTCTGTGGTTCGGAACCGCCTCGCAGCGCGCCAACGAGATGCTCGTGGGTCTGTTTCGCGAGACGTTCGAGCTGGAGCTGACGCGGCTCGGGCCGGGGGCGCTCGCGGCGCGGCTGCTCGAGGGCGACGAGCAGGCGTGGGCGTCGCTCGCACGGCTCGAGCCGACGGCGTTCGTGGCGGCCGGCTCGCGGCCCGCCCTCGCGGCGTCGGCCTAGATGTCCGGAGACGGGGTGAGGCGAGCGGAGGAGGCGTCGCGGTGGCGGGTCATGCGGTCGAACAGCTCGATTTTCTCGGGCGCGAGTTCCTCACCTGGCTGTGGTTTCGCTGCGAGGTCGACGGCGGGCTGTTTCCGCTCGAGCAGGGTGAGCTCGGGGTGGTGCTCGGCGACTACGTGAAACTCGTGGCGCCGGGTGACGAGCACGGCGAACACACCGTACGCCGCGAGTCGCCGCACCGCTCCCGGGCGGCGCGCGCGGCGCTGCGCGCGGGTCGGCAGGTGGCGGCGGTGCGGCTCGAGATGGCGCTCGGCGAGCAGAGCTTCAGCGCCACGATCGACGCCGACGGCTTCGCGGTGCGCAGCGCGAAGCTTCCGCCGGTCGAGGGGGCGGACGAGCGCGAGCGCTCGCAGGAGCGCATGGAGCGGGTGGAGGAGCTCGACGACCTGCTCGATGCGCTGTTCGCGCGCTTCCTGTCGGTGCGCCTCTCGCCGGCCTGGGAGGCCGAGGAGCGGCCGGCGATCGAGGCGTGGATCGAGCAGGGTGGGGCCGCGGACTGAGCGCGCCGCGGCGCGCTCCGGCTCTCGTGGTGCTGTCCCGAGGCTGTCTTCCGGCGCGCCGGCCACCGATCTCACGGCGTCGTTCGATCGTTCGCGCCGGGGGCGGCTGCAGGGTGTGCCGTGACGTCGTACCATGGCGACGGAGTGTTGCGCGCGGACGGCTGCGACCCGGGTGCCGACGTCGCGACCGCCTGCGCGATCCTGGAGGAGGGGGGCATGGCTCGCCTTGTGATCCGCGCCGAGGGCCACGAGGAGTTGCAGTACCCGCTCGGATCCGTACCCGTCTTCATCGGCCGCTCCTCGGACAAGGACATCTGTCTGCGCGATCTGACCGTCTCCAACAGCCACGCCAAGCTGGTGCCGGAGGGCGGGCGCTGGCGGTTGCGCGATCTCGGCAGCACCAACGGCAGCTACGTCAACGGCGAACTCGTGCGCGATGCGCTGTTGCGGGCCGGTGATGTGCTGCGGATCGGCAACACCGAGATGGTGTTCTGCGAGGACGGAGGACCGGCGGTGGGCGAGGTCTCCGCCGAGGCCATCGTTCGCCTCGACGGATCTGGCTCCGGCAGCGACCAGCCGCGGCTCGACAGTGTGTTCTCGCACACCGTCTCGCTCACGCTCGAGGAGATCGAGACCGATCTGCTCTCGAGCCGGGAACTCGAAGGGGTGCCCACGGCCGAGAGTCCGAGGCGTCTGCGGGAGCGTCTTGCGGTGCTCTACCGGCTCGGCAAGCAGGCCAACCGCCTCGAGCGTCTCGAACGCTTCCTGCCGCTGCTCGCCTCGCTCGTGCGCGACGCGGTGGGTGGCGACCGGGTGTTCGTCATGCTGATCGATCCCGCGAGCGGCGACCTCGTGCCGCGCGCCTACGAGGGCATCGCGGGGGGCGATCGCAAGGGGATCAGCTCCACGATCCTGCAGCAGGTGATCGGAGAGCGGCGGGCGATCCTGACCCACGACGCACTGACCGACCCACGCTTCAGCCACGGCGAATCGATCGCGATCATGCGCATCCGCGGGGTGCTGTGCGTGCCGCTCGGGGTGAAGCACATGGTCTTCGGTGCGCTGTACGTCGATTCGTTCCGCACCGACCACGCCTTCCATACCGAGGATCTGCGCATGCTCGGTGTGATCGGCAGCCAGGCGTCGGTGATCCTGCGCAACATCCAGCTGTTCGAGGAGCAGCGGCGCGCCAACGCCGAGCTGCGCAAGGCGCAGGAGAAGATCGAGGCCTGGAACCGCGAACTCGAACAGAAGGTGCAGCAGCGCACCGCCGAGATCCAGAAACAGGCCGAGCGGATCAAGCAGCTTGCCGATCTCAAGGACGAGTTGCTCGGGATCGCGGCGCACGATCTGCGCACCCCGCTTACGATCATCCTCGGCTACGCGCAGATGCTGCAGATGGCGCTCGAGGCCGGAAGCTTCGAGCCCGAACAGCTCGCGCCCGACGTGGAGGCGATCGAGCGGACCGCGCTCGAGATGACGAACCTGCTCAACGACCTGCTGGATGTGCAGAAGATCGAGGCGGGCAAGATCCGGATCCGCGTCGAGCCCACCGACGCGCGGGATCTCGCCTCGGACGCCTACCGGCTGCACCGGCTGCTTGCCGAGGCGAAGGGAATCGCACTGCGATTCGAGGTCGATCCCGAGGCCGGGCAGGTGCTGTGCGACGGCCGGCGGATCGGGCAGGTGCTCAACAACCTCGTCTCGAACGCGATCAAGTTCTCGAACGCCGGCGACACCGTGACGCTGCGCGTGACGTCGCTCGGTGGTGAGGGTACCGAGTTCGCGGTCGAGGATACCGGCCAGGGGATCGATCCCGAGGAGCTGCCGCGGCTGTTCGGTCGCTTCGAGGAGATCTCGAGCCGGCCCACCGGCGGGGAGAAGAGCACGGGGCTCGGGCTCGCGATCGCCAAGAAGCTGCTCGAGCTGCACGGATCGAGGATCCGCGTCGAGTCCGCGCCGGGGGTGGGCAGCCGCTTCTCGTTCGTGCTGCCGCTCGCCGACCAGACCTCCGACAGCGCACGGCGGCCGGAGACGGTGGGGGTCTGAGCCGACGGCAGCGGCAGCGCCACGCGCTCGTACACCGCGCTCGATCGCTCGCTTCGCTCCCCCCGCCGGGCGCTTCCCTCGCCCGTTTTGACACCGCGCGCGACCGCTCGCTACGATCGCGCACGTGGCCGACGGACGAACGGCTGCAGACGCGGAAGGGAGAGAGCGGCATGTGGGAACGACTCAAGCGGGTGTTCCGCTCCATGTTCGGATCGGCGGTCGAGGCGATGGAGAACCCCGAGGCGATCCTGAAGCAGAACATCCGGGACCTCGAGGACCAGGTCCCGAAGATGAACGAGTCGATCGCCATGATCCGGGCCAACCAGACGCTGCTCGAGCGCGAGCTCGACAAGCTCGCGCGCACGGAGCGCGAGCTTGCGGCGAAGATCAAGGCGGCGCTCAAGAGCGGGCGCCGCGACCTCGCCATGGGCTTCGCCACCCGGCTCGAGCAGGTGCGCTCGGACAAGGCGCAGACCGCGGCGCAACTCGAGGCGGCGCGCGAGGCCTACGACAAGGCGTTGCATGTCAAGCAGGCGTTCATGCGTGCCAAGGAGGCCAAGGTGCGCGAGGCCACGCGCGCGCTGCAGGCGAGCCGACGTTCGGAGTGGCAGAAGAAGGTCGCCGACGCGCTCGAGAGCTTCCAGGTCGCCGGGATCGACGCGACCCACGACGAGATGGTGCAGCGGCTCGAACAGAAGGCGGCGCTCGGCGAGGCGCGGCTCGAGATGGCGCTCGACAGCCTCGAGGTGCAGGATGTGAAGATCGAGCAGGCGGCGCAGGAACTCGAGGCGAACGCCACCCTGCTCGAGTTCGAGCGGGAACTCGGGCTCGCGCCTCCGCGGGAGCTGCCGGGGGGGCAGAGCGCGGCCGCGGCGCTGCCGTCCTCCGGTTGACCGCCTGCGCCGTGCGGTGCAGGGGGTGGGTTGCACGGGCGCGTTCCACGTTGAATCATGGTGCAGCGGACGGCGGCCTGCCGCCGGATACAGCGTGGTGGACCCGGCTGGGGAGAGAGTCGACATGGCGGACGACAGCAAGGAGAGGGCGCGCAACAAGTTGTTCGGCGTGCGCGCGGTCGAGCGCGGCATGGCGACCGAACAGCAGGTGCTCGACGCGCTGCGCTCGCAGTACAACGCCAAGGTGCTGCTCGGGCGCCACCTCTTCATCGGCGAGGTGCTGTTGCTCAACGGGGTGATCAACGCGCAGCAGCTCTCGGAACTGTTGCGCGAGACCGGCGAGATGCACGAGGAGGCCGAGGACGTGCACAGCGGCCGCTTCTTCGGCGACGTCGCGGTCGAACTCGGCTTCTGCACCCCGGCGCAGGTCTTCGAGGCGCTCAACATCCAGCTCGCCGAGGACCAGCGCGGCGACCGGCACCGGCTGATCGGCGAGATCCTCTACAGCATGGGAGCGCTGACCGCCGAGCAGGTTCGCACCGTGATCGACCACCTCGTCGACCGCATGCAGGAGCCCATGCAGACCTGAGCGACAGGCGGCGAGCTCGCGCCACGGAATGCTCTCGCG
>RFJN01000132.1 GCA_003694875.1 Planctomycetota bacterium
ATCGACGTCGTCGCTCGAGAGCGCAAGCCCGGCGGGCAGCCCCTCGAGGATCACCACGAGAGCCGGTCCGTGCGACTCCCCCGCGGTCAGCCACCGCAACCTGCGCATCGCCGCCTCCTCTCAGCCCACGAGCGCCGCCTGCAGCGCGGCGCGTCCCGCGCGGGCGAGCCGCGCGCGTTCGGGCTCGCTCTCCTCGCGCCCGAGCCAGAACCCGAGCGCGTCGATCCCCTGGTGCACGAGCATGCCGAGCCCGTCGACGGCCTGCGCTCCCGCTGCGCGCGCCCGCGCGAGCAGCGCGGTCTCGAGCGGCCGGTAGACGAGGTCCGCCACCGCCTGCTCCGGCCGAAAGCGCACCCGCTCGAGCGGGCAATCCTGCGCGCGCGGCAGCATGCCGAGCGGCGTCGCGTTGATGACCACCGCTGCGCGCTCCGCCCACCGCTCGCGCTCCTGCCACGGGACGTACTCGAGACCCGCGAGCGGCGGCACCGCCGGGCAGCCCGCCGTGCCGGGCCGCCGCCGGCTCGCCACCACGACGCGCCCCGCGCCGAGTCGTTCGAGCGCGAGCAGCACCGCCCGCGCCGCTCCCCCCGCCCCGAGCACGAGCACCTCGCGGTCGCACACCGCCACCCCGGCCTCGCGCAGCGAGCGTGCGAAGCCCGCGACGTCGGTGTTGTGCGCCTCGAGCACCACGGGCGCCCCCCCGCCTCCGAGCCGCAGCGTGTTGGCGGCGCCGGCGCGCTCGGCGACCGCGGTGCGGCGGCGGGCGAGCCGGAGGGCGGCGCACTTGTGCGGCAGCGTCACGTTCACCCCCTGCACGCCCCGGGCCGCGAGTGCGGCCAGGGTGGGCGCGAGGGCGTTCGGCTCCGGCACGTCGTGGCGTTCGTACACGAGCGCGATCCCGAGTTCGGCCGCCAACGCCGCGTGCAGGACGGGGCTGAGCGAGTGGTCCACCGGGTGGCCCACGATCCCGAACCGCAGCGGCTGCCCGCCCGTGTCCAACGTGCCTCTCACCGGACCGCAAGCGCCTCGAGGGTATCGAAGAACGTGGGATAGGAGACGGCCACGCACTGCGGATCCGCGATCTCGACCCCCTGCTCGCTCCACAGCCCCGCGACCGCGGCCGCCATGGCGATGCGGTGATCGCCCCGCGGATCGACCCGCCCGCCGCGCAACCGCTGCGGTCCCGGGATCCGCAGCCCGTCGGGCAGCGGTTCGCACTCCGCCCCGAGCGCATGCAGCAGCGCCGTGGTGCTCGCGAGCCGGTCGCTCTCCTTGTGCCGCAGCTCGCCCGCCCCCCGCACCTCGCTCGTGCCGTGGGCGCGGGTGGCGAGCAGGCACAACAGCGGGATCTCGTCGACGAGCCGCGGTACCTCGGCCGCCTCGATCCGCAGCGGCGCGAGTTCGGCCCCGCCGCGCACGAACAGGTCGGCGAGCGGCTCGAAGCCGGCGAAGCGCTGCTCGCCGCGGTGCAGCTCCGCGCCCATGGCGTCGAGCACGTCGAGCACGCCCGTGCGGGTGGGGTTGGTGCCGACATCGCGCAGCACCACGCGCGAGCCCTCGAGTCCGGCGGCGGCGACGAGCCAGAACGCGGCGGCGCTCACATCGCCGGGGATCTCGACGCGCGCCGGCTCGAGCTCGGCCGGGCCCTCGATCGTCACCGTGGTGTCGTGCTCGCGCACATCGAGGCCGAACAGCCGCAGCATGCGCTCGGTGTGGTCGCGGCTGCGCACCGGTTCGCGCACCTCGGTGCGGCCCGCGGCGTGCAGTCCGCACAGCAGCACCGCGCTCTTGACCTGCGCACTCGCGACCGGACTCTCGTAGACGAGCGGCCGCGGCTCGGCGCAGCCGAAGACGGTGATCGGCGCACACCGGCCGTCGGCGCCACCGGCGGTGGCCTCGAAGCGCGCCCCCATGCGTTCGAGGGGGGTGAGCACCCGCCCCATGGGGCGGCGACGCAGCGAGCCGTCGCCGGTGAGGGTGGCCACGAGCGGGGCGGCGGCGAGCGCGCCGAGCAGCAGCCGCAGCGTCGTGCCCGCGTTGCCGCAATCGATCGGCGCCGCGGGAGCGCGCCAGGCGCCGATCCCGTCGCCGTCGACGTACACCCCCTCGTCCCAGTCCTCGATCCGCACCCCGAGCGCGGTGAGCGCGCCGCGGGTGCTCGCCACGTCCTGTCCCGCGGGTGCGCCGCGCACGAGCGAGCGCCCGCGCGCGAGCGCCGACAGGATCAGCGCCCGGTGCCACATGGACTTGTCGCCCGGCAGATCGACCGCGCCGTGCAGCCGCCGGGCGGGCGCGACGCGGCGCGGGGCGGCGGTCGCGCTCATGCGACGAGCGCCTGCCGCACCGCGGCCACCTGCCGCATGAGCGCCTCGAAATCGGGCGGACGCAGCGCCTGCGGGCCGTCGGACAGCGCCTGTTCGGGCTGCGGGTGGATCTCGACGAGCAGTCCGTCCGCGCCCGCCGCCACCCCCGCGAGCGCGAGCGGGCCCACGAGGTGGCGCACCCCGGCGGCGTGCGACGGATCGACGAGCACCGGCAGGTGGGACAGGCGGCGGATCGCGGGGACCGCCGCCACGTCGAGGGTGTTGCGCGCGTGGTTGGCGAAGGTGCGCACCCCGCGCTCGCACAGGATCACCTCCCGGTTGCCCTCGCTGAGGACGTACTCGGCGGCCATGAGCAGCTCCTCGATCGTGGCCGACATGCCGCGCTTGAGCAGCACCGGCTTGCGCGCGCGTCCCACCTCGCGCAGCAGCGCGAAGTTCTGCATGTTGCGCGCACCGATCTGCACGCAGTCGGCGAAGGTGAGCACCTGTTCGAGCGAGCGCAGATCGAGCGCCTCGGTGACGACGGGAAGGCCCGTCTCGGCGCGCGCCTCCGCGAGCAGCTCGAGCCCCTCGCGCCCGAGGCCCTGGAACGCGTACGGCGAGGTGCGCGGCTTGAACGCCCCGCCGCGCAGCATGTGGGCGCCGGCGCGCCGTGCGGCGCGCGCCGCCTCGAGGATCTGCGCGCGGCTCTCGACCGAGCACGGGCCCGCGATCACCGCGAAGTGGCCCGCCCCCACCTTGACCCCGCCCACCTCGACGACGCTCGCCTCGGGGTGGGTCTCGCGGGAGACGAGCTTGTAGGGGCGCGAGACGGCGATCGCCTCCTTGACGCCCGGCAGCACCACGAACTCGCGCGGATCGAGCGGGCCGGCGTTGCCGGTGATCCCGATCGCGGTCCGGTGCGCGCCGGGGATCGGGTGCGGGGTGAAGCCCATGGCGCGGATACGCGCGCACACCGCCTCGAGCTGTTCGGGGCTCGAGTCCTGCTCCATGACGATCAGCATGTGCCCGTTCTCCTCGACCGTGCACCGGCCCCGAGGATACGAAAACGGGCCGCGGTGCGCAGCCGCGCACCGCGCCGCTCACCCCGACTTCGCCGCCTTCTTCGCCTGCTCCTCCATCTTCTTGACCTGCTCGACGGTGGGTTTCGGCACGTAGTCCTTCCACGGCGCGAGCGTGCGGTCGGTGAGCGCCCCTTGGGTGAGCTGCGCCCACTGCTTGAGCGTGTGGTCGATCCGCTGCCGGATCTCGCCCACGAGCTGCTTCGCCTTCGCCTCGTAGCCGCCTCCGTAGCGCTTCTTGAGCACCGCGATCGCCTCGTCGTGCGTCTTGGCACCCTTGAGCGTGTCGAGCAGCGTGAACAGCTCGCCCTTGTCGATGTCGTCGACCTTGAGCTTGCGCATCTCGTACTTGGCGAGCTTCCACAGCCGGTAGGTCGCCGGTTTTCCGTGGGTGTGGTGGAACTTCACGAGCAGGTAGCGGATCTGATCGACCTTGGCGTGGATGCGTTCGAGCAGCGTCACCTGCTTGTCGGCGACAACCTTGTCGAGCGACGCCTTGCTCATGTAGGTCTCGGGCAGCAT
>RFJN01000133.1 GCA_003694875.1 Planctomycetota bacterium
ACCGTCCCCTGCTGCGATCTCCGGCCGATCACCGACTCGCGGCGTCGCGAGAACCGCAGCCGTCCTCGACGTATTTCCGTACGCCTCCGGCGTCTTCGAACCTCGCTCCTCGCCGGTCGGCGCCAGCCGAATCTCTCGCGACGGGCTCGTTTCCAGACGGATTCTGGTCGCGCGGCACCTCGTCCTCGTCGAGCGCCTCCACGATCGCCCGGTGCAGTGCCGCGAGCCGCTCGTGCAGCGGCCGACCGCCGACGCAGACGTCGATCGCTCCGAGCTGCTCGAGGACCGCGGCGTTCGCCGACCGCGACGGCGCGGTATCGCAGGGGTCGCGGGGAGCGACGCCCTCGGGCAGCTCCCAGAAGCCGCGCACCCCGTCGGGCGGTGCCGGCGGGGTGCGTCCCGTTTCGCGCAGCCGGCTTCCCACCGCCTCGAGCAACGTCTCGCGGGCAATGCCGCGCCAGGCGAGCAGCGTGAACGGATCATCGTCGAACCGCTCGGCGAGAATGTAGTAGACCGCGGCGACGTGCTTGCACGGATTGACCGGATCGGGACAGCTGCAGCGCATCGTGAGACTGCGCCGTCCCTGCGGCAGCAGCGACGAGCCGTGCGCCTCGAACACCGCCTCGATCTCCTCGGGCAGCCGCCCCGCGAGCAGGACCGCGGCGTGCCGCGTCCGGTCGGCGAGATCGCGCGCGACCTTGCGCCAGATGCGCTCCGGAATCGGCCGCGCCGCGATCGTCACCTCGTACGGCCGGTAGCGGCTTCCCTGCACACGGGCCCGCGCCGTGCCCGGCTCGACCTCGAGATCGAAAACCTGGCCCGAGCGGGCGTAGCTGCGGCCGCGCGCGAGCCGCGACGCGAAGCCGAGATCGGCGAGCCGCTGCACGAACTGCCGCGACCACCAGCTCGAGCCGAAGCCGCCCCGGCGGCTGCGCGCCACGATACCGCCCTCCTTGCGGCGAGGGCGCGAACGGGGATACCAGCGCCAGCTCCAGTCGGCCGGACTCACGCCGCCGCCTCCTCTTCCTCGAAGGCGCACACCGCCTCGTCCGAGAGCGCAACGAGCGCGCGCAGCGCGTCGGTATCGAGTTCGGCCAGCCACCGATCGCCGCCGCCCACGATCCGGTCGGCGAGCGCGCGCTTGCGATCGATCATGGCGTCGATCCGCTCCTCGAGCGTACCGACGCTGATGAGCTTGCGCACGAGCACGTCGCGGCGCTGACCGATGCGGAACGCCCGATCGGTCGCCTGGTTCTCGACCGCCGGATTCCACCAGCGGTCGAAGTGGATCACGTGGTTGGCGGCGGTGAGGTTGAGCCCGACCCCGCCGGCGCGCAGCGACAGGAGCAGGATGCCCGCCCCGGAGCCACGCTGGAAGCGCTGCACCAGCCGATCGCGCTCGCGCCGGCGCACCGTGCCGTGCAGATACGGCACCGGCAGCCCGAAGCGTTCGGCGAGGTGCTCGCGCAGCCGGTGGCCGAAGGAGGCGAACTGCGTGAACACGAGCGCGCGCTCGCCGCGCTCGAGCACCTCGGCGAGCAGTTCCTCGAGGCGCCGCAGCTTGCCCGACCGCCCCGCGAGCGGCGATCCATCGTCGAGCAGCGCCGCGGGGTGGTTGCAGATCTGCTTGAGTCGGGTCAGGGTGGGGAGCACCACCGAGGAGCGCCCCTCGGGACGCAGCCCCGCGAGCGCCGCCAGCATCTCGTCGACCGCCGCGCGGTAGAGCGTGGCCTGCTCGCGCGTGAGATAGCAGTACTCCTTGGTCTCGATCTTGTCCGGCAGATCGTCGATCACGCTGCGGTCGGTCTTGAGCCGCCGCAGAATGAACGGGCGCACGAGCGTGCGCAGCCGCGCGGTCGCCTCCTCGTCCCCCGTGCGCTCGATCGTGCGCGAGAACTGCTGTTCGAAGCGCTTGCAGCTTCCGAGCAGTCCCGGATTGAGAAACTCCAGGATCGACCACAGCTCGCGCAACCGGTTCTCGATCGGGGTGCCGGTGAGCGCGATCCGTTGCGGCGCCTCGAGGCGGCGGACCGCACGGCTCTGGCGCGTGCTGGAGTTCTTGATCGCCTGCGCCTCGTCGAGCACGATCCTGCCCCAGGGGCGGGAGGCCAGGGTCCGGTGGTCGCGCGCCACGATGGCGTAGGTGCTGATCACGAGATCACTGGCGTCGGCCTGCTTCCAGAAGGCGCGCCCTCGGGCGCGTCGGGGTCCGTGGTGCACGGTCACGCGCAGCGAGGGGGCGAAGCGCGCCGCCTCGTGCTGCCAGTTGCCCACCACCGAGGTGGGACAGACGAGCAATGTGGGGCCGGTGGGCGGCGGCAGCGGGCTGCCATCCCCCTCGCGTTCGAGCAGCAGCAGCGCGAGCAGTTGCACCGTCTTGCCGAGCCCCATGTCGTCGGCGAGACAGCCCCCGAGCCCGAAGCGTGCGAGGAACACGAGCCAGCCGAGCCCGCGCTCCTGATACGGCCGCAGTAGCCCCTGCATGCTGCGGGGCGTGGGCATGGGCTGCACACGCGTGGGCTCCCCCGCCCCGAGCAGCCGACCGAGCCAGCCCTCGGCGCAGACGCGCCGAACCGGAACCTCGAGCGGATCGCGCTCGATCCCGAACCCTCGCCGCAGGATCTCGGCCGCGCTCGCCCGCGCCGGCCGCCGCGCGGTCGCCTGCACCCGCTCGCACACCGAGGCGAGTCGATCGGGATCGAGCAGCACCCAGCGGCCGGCAAGCCGAACGAGCGACTGTTTCTGCGCCGCCGCCCAGCGCAGCTGCTCGAGCGGGACGGTCTCGTCCCCGAGCACCGCCTCCCAGCGGAACTCGCACAAGGCCGCGAGACCGAGTTCACCCCCCGTGTCCCCCCCCGCGGCGCCGCTGTGCACCCGCATGCGCAACCCGAGTTCCCCACCGCCACCGTTGGCGAGTTCCCGCGGCAGCAGCACGGTGATCCCGGCGGCCCGAAGCGCGGGGGCGGCGTCGCGCAGAAAGCGCAGGGCGCCGGCGGTGGACAGCGGCACCCCGTCGGGAAGCGGCCCGTCGAGCCCGCGTCCGAGCAGCGGGAAGCACTCGATCGCACGCCCCAGATCCGCGAGCAGCCCCTCGATCGGCGCCGTTCCCGTCTCGTCGCCGCCGGTCAGGGCGGCGAGCTGGTGGGTACGAAGCAACAGCGTCGGCTCGTGCTCGGGATACGCGAGAATCTCGAGCCACCACGACGGCGCGCTCTCCAAACGGTCCTCCTCGTCCGGACTCGCGGGCGGCTCGAGCCGGAGACACAGCCGGAAGCGTCCGCCGACCGATTCGCCGAGGCGCCCGGCCTCGAGCGCCCGCTCGAGCGTGCGCAGCGGACCGCTTTCCTTGCCGACCCCGAGCACCCGATCGTCGTGGCGCAACAGGGCCGCGAACCAGCGGTCGACATGTGCGCGCAGCGGCGAGCCCACCCCGTCCCCGTGGCCGAGCCGCACGCAGACGTGGCGCAGCGCGCCGTCGAGGAGTCGAGCGTGCAGCTGCGCCAGCGCCTCTTCGGCGGACTCGAAGGGCTCGAGCGCGGCGAAGAGGGCAGGCGGGGCGACGTGCAGCAGCCCCGCCACCGTGAGCGCCTCCACGTTCCCGATCGGTCGCCAGCGTGCACGCCACGCACCGCCCCGGCGTTCGATCGCGGGCGCGTAGCGGCCCGCGGCGATCTGCTGCCGTACCCGCTCGCTCGCGAAGGCGAGCCAGCGAAGGGTGCTGCCCGCCAGGGGGCCGGGCCCGCGAGCTTCCCGGGCCGCCGCCCGGCCGAGCCGGTAGGCCACGTCACCGCGCAACTGCAGCGCCTCGACGTCCCACGGGCGGCCGTCCGGCGTCGCTCGGGCCTTCGAGGTGGAGCGCAGCGGACGCCGACCGCGGGTGGGAAGCACGAGCGTGACCGCGCGCCGGCGAACCGAGCGCGGTGGCAGCGGCCCGATCGTGGACACGAGCTGCGCACGCAGCTTCTCGGTGCTCGCGGCGAAGGGGTGCCATGGCCCCGGCACGTGGGAACGGGCGCCTGCCATGCGCGGCGCCTCGCCCCAAAGAAGCAGTCGTCCCCCCGCGAGGCACGCGAGGTGCAGCCGAAGCCCGGAGGGAGCGTCGTTTCGGCGTCGCTGCGACATGGTGCGGTGATCTCCCCGGAGATGCGAGCCGACCATGGTACCGCATCGCCCCCGCTCGACCGACGTCTTTCACGAGCTGTCGCGACAACTCGAGCATTGCCACGGCGCTGCTCCCGCGCTTCAATGCAGCGTTCTCGGCTCGGCGCCGCCCGGTCGTTCCCGGCGGCCGCGTCCCGACACAGGAGCCACACCATGACGTCGCGCACCCGCCGGCGACATCACCGTCTCGCTGCGTGGTTCTACTGGCTGAACGCCCGCGCGAAGCAGACCGAGTCGTTCTACATGGTCGTGGTGGCAGCCATGGTCGGCGCAGTGGCCGGCTGGGTGGCGGTGGCGTTCCGCCAGGCGCTCGCGTTCTTCGAGGACCTGTTCTGGGGCGGCTCCGGCACGGCGGCGATCGCCGCGGCGCCGCTACATCTCAAGCTGGTGGTCCCCGCCTTCGGTGGGCTCGTCGCGGGCTACATCATCTGGCGCTTCGCCTCGGAGGCGAAGGGGCACGGTGTCCCCGAGGTCATGGCCGCGGTTGCCACACGCGGCGGTCGCATGCGGCCACGGGTTCCGATCGTGAAGGCGATCGCGTCGACGCTGACGATCGGCTCCGGCGGCTCGGCCGGCTCCGAGGGTCCGATCGTGCAGATCGGCGCCGGAACCGGCTCGGTGCTCGGGCAGTTCCTGCGCGTGGGCGAGCGGCGGCTGCGCACGCTCGTGGGCTGCGGGGCGGCGGCCGGCATCGCGGCGATCTTCAACGCGCCGGTCGCCGGGGCGCTGTTCGCCGTGGAGGTGATCATCGGCGACTTCCGCGTGCCGCAGTTCTCGCCGATCATCATCGCGTCGGTGACGGCCACGGTGGTGAGTCGCGGGGTCTTCGGCGCCGAGCCGGTGTTCCACGTTCCGGCCTACGAGGCGGTCTCTTCGGTCGAGCTTCTGATCTACGCACTCGTGGGCCTGAGCGCGGGCGTGGTGGGATCCACCTTCACCCGCCTCATGTACTGGACCGAGGACCGCTTCGAATCGCTGCCGCTGCCCCCGCCGCTGGTCACCGCCCTCGGCGGGCTCTCGGTCGGGCTGCTCCTGCTCGTGCTTCCCGACGTGGCGGGGGTGGGCTACGACACGATCGACGCGGCGCTGCACGGCCGACTCGCGCCGAAGCTGCTGTTTCTGCTCGTGGGCGGAAAGCTTCTCGCGGTCTGCCTGACGATCGGATCCGGCGGATCGGGCGGCATCTTCGCACCGTCGCTGTATCTCGGCGCGATGACCGGAGGCGCGGTCGGCTGGGCCGCGCACACGCTGTTGCCGCACGCCACCGCCCCGCCGGGAGCGTACGCGCTCGTCGGCATGGGGGCCATGCTTGGGGCAGTCACGCACGGACCGGTCTCGGCGATGCTCATCATCTTCGAGATGACGAGCGACTACCTGATCATCCTCCCGCTCATGCTCGCAACCACGATCGGGACGGTGGTGTCGGCGGCGCTGCACCGCAACAGCATGTACACCGAGAAGCTCGAGCGGCGCGGTCTGAAGGTGATGCACGGCCACGACGTGAACCTGCTCGGTTCGGTGCCGGTCGAGGCGGTCATGCAGCGCAACCCCGTGATCGTCCGCCCCGAGACGCCGCTTGCGCAGGTGGTGCAGCGCGCGCTGCACGCCGACACCGAGGCGGTGTACGTGGTGGACCGCGAGGGTCGGTTGCACGGGGTGATCACGCTGCGCCAGCTCAATCCCCTCAAGGCGGGCAAGCTCGAGCTCGACGCGCTCGTCGCCGAGGATCTCGCCGACCCGCACTTTCCCCGCGTGCCGCTCGGAGCGAGTCTCGACGAGGTGCTCTACGAGATGGGAGGCGGGATCCGCGAGGAGATCCCGGTGGTGGACGACGGGCGCCTCGTGGGGGTGGTGAAGCTGCAGGACGTGATCCGGCGCTACAACCGCGAGCTCTATCGCCGCAACATGGCCGAGCAGGTCGCGCACGCCATGTGGGCGAGCCACGATCGGCCGACCGAGGAACTTGCGGGCTACCAGGTGGCGGACCTGCCGGCACCCGGCGAGCTGATCGGGAAGACGATCGCCGAGGCGGACGTGCGCCGGCGTTACGGGCTGACGGTGCTGCTCGTCCGGCCGCCGGACGAGGGGGGCACACTCGGCGAGCCGAGGCCGGCCACACCGGAGACCGTGATCGAGCCGGGCAGCTGGCTCGTGGTCTACGGTCCACCCGAGAGGATCGAGCGCTTCCGGCTGCTCTGACGGCGCCCCCAAGACATGCGCAACAGGTTACAAACAAAGACATTACACAACCCCCCGCAAAAATGACTGTCAGACCCTTCCACCGAGGCGCGTTTCGATTACGATAACGCCGCGGGCGACCGTCGGCCGGGGGGGCCGGCGCGGTTCCGCGCAGCAGAATGGGGGGATCTGTGCCATGCGCATCGCAAAGCGCACCATCGTCGCGTCGTATCCGCATTCGTTGATCGCCTGCACCCTGCTGGCGCTGTCGCTGGCCTGCGGCGGCTGCAACAACGGCAACGGTGCCACCTCGCCCTCGACCGCCGGACCGCCGGCCGATCCGCACCCGGCTCTCGGTGCCTACCTCGGGGTGCGCGAATCGTTCGACTACGTGGAGCGGGACTTCGACATCGCCCGGGTGACGCTCTACGAGTACGCCGACGGCTTCCACATGGTGCTCGAGGTCGTCGACAAACCGGTGTACGTGAACACCGAGCAGATCTACATCTCACAGCTCGGCCGGGACTGGTCGCTGGGCAAGGAGGGGGCGCTGGTGCGCATGACCCGCGGCTGGGAAAAGGACAAGCAGGATCTCGGACGCGGCACATACCAGGCGGTGATCGAGTTCGCAGCCCTCTCCGCCTCCCCGATCCCCTTCGACCCGTCGCGGCCGTTCCGGCTGATCTGGGGGCCGTACGAGGTGTGGTTCTGAGCGCCCTCGGACGGACTCGCAGGGCATCGATCGGCCGGCCGCGACGGGGCCGGTGACGCGGCGAGCGGGAGGCGGCCACGGCCGCGCCGCGGTGGTTCGCCTTCCGCACAGCCCGCGGCCATGCTCTCCCCGGCGGGGCGGAGGGACGCGTCCACCGGGTCCGGAGCACTGTTGCGTACAGCGCAAACAGGGTCTTCGGGAGTTTGTCCTTGACAATTCCGACGCGATTCGCCCCAATGGGATCATGGGGGATGAAGGCGCACCGCTTTCGGCCGACGAGACGCGTCGGGATCGGGAACTGGTCGAAGCGCTCTTTCTCGGCGAGGCCGACGAGCGCGACGCCGCCTGGCGCACCCTGATCGATCGCTTCACTCCGCAGCTCGTCGCCGCGCTCATGCGGAACAGTCGCGGCGTGCGGCTGAGCGAGGGACGCGCTCGCGAGTGCGTCGACGAGTTTTTCCAGCACAGTTGCCGGTACGCCAAACTGAAGGCGTATCTCCGGCCCGACGGCTCGCGCGCGCCCCTGCACGCCTATCTGATCCGCTCGGTGCGCAACTTTGCCTCCCGTGAGTATCGCAAGCTCGTCGGCGGTGGCGGCGGCGAGGGGCAGGAGGCCGCGTTCACCGCGGGAGCGCTCGCGTCGAAGGTGGCCGATCCGCAACGGTTCGCCGAGGCCCGGGAACTCGTTGCGATCGTGCGTGCGTGGTCGCGATCGCGCTCGCTGCGCGATCGTTGCGTCCTGCTGTTCGAATGGGGTCCGGACGTGGCGGGGATCGACGGGCGGGACCGCCGCGAGATCGCTCGACGGCTCGGGCTTTCGACCGAGGCGCTCAAGAGCCACCTCCAACGGGGTACGCGCGGACAGGAGGCCGCGGCGCTTCTCGGCGTCGCGCGCGCCACCTACTACGCCCGGATCTACAAGATGCGCAACGCGTTGTTCCGCCACCTCGCCTCCCTCGGCCTGCTGGGACCGACCGGGCGGGCACGCACCAGGACGCGCCCGTCGACGGTGCCATCGCACCCGTGATCGCTTGACACACCGAGCGGTTCACCCACGATGTCCCCGAGGTCGAACTCCATGTGTCAGAAACGAGCGGCTCGCAGCGTTCATCGACGAGACCGGACGCCTCGGTGGCGTCCGCGTGGACGCATTCGCATGGAGTTGTCGCGGTCCCATGAGGTCATGTCCTGCCCCGTCCGCAGCGCCCGTACACGGCGGGTTCGAGCGGTTCGCGCACCCCGACCGGCCTCCCCACGAGTCGGGAGGGGTGTGCGGTGACCCACGAGGAGCGCCTCGCGCTGCGCGTCGAGCAGGTGCAGCGGCACGCCGAGGACAGTGCGCGCCGGCTCGAGCAGCAGCTCGCCGAGCGGCCGGCGGGCCCGGGGGAACCGAGTACCGGTTTCGCCGAGCGTTCCGCCCGGCTGGCGGTCTGGATCGGTCTGTGCCGGCGCTTCGGGTTGCAGCTCGATCGCCCGCAGCGGTTGCTGGCCTCCCCGCCGGTCCCCCGCGCAGCGCTGTGCCATGTTCGCCCGGCGCAGCTCCGCGCACTGTTCGAGGCGACGCGCCGGGCCGAGGACGAGGCCGAGTCGGCGTTCGCCAGCCTGTGGGAACCGGCCGGCGGTACCGGGAGCGAGGCGTTGCGTCGAGCCGAGCAGAACTGGGAGGGCAGCGCACGGCGCTGGATCCTGCTGCGCGACGAGATGGAGTGCGTGGTGGACTCGCTGCGGCCGGTCGCACGCGAGCAGGGCGAGATACGTGCGGACCTCATGCGCGCCATGGCGGATCTCGGCGCCGAGGACGAGCGCGTTCTCGCCCACCTCTCCGCGCTTCTGCCGGCGGCGTCGTGGTGCGTGCAGGTGCAGAACCGCGCCCGGGAGACGGGACAGCGGCTGCACCCCCGGGAGTGCTGGTGGTGGTACGAACCGGTGCGAGCGCACGACGCGCTCGATCCGGCGGTCACCGCTTCGTCGGATCCCGGCGGAGCGGATCGCTGCCCGGTGCAGCTTCCCGCTCCGGACGCTCCGGGGCTGGCCGCAGCCACGGCGGCGGCCAGCTTGCCGCCGGACACCCACGCGGTGCTTCCGATCGCCGGCCTTCCCGCGGGTGTTCGCGCACGGGCCGCGCTCACGCGCGACGGTCGACACCTGTCGGTGCTGTTCACCGACGAGGCGGGCCGGCCGACCACGGCCGCGACGGGGCGAACGCTGCGTCTCGAGCAGCCGGCGACGGGCTGGAGTGCCACGGCCGTCGTGCGACAGATCGAGGCCACGATATCGCTCGAGGGACTCGGTCTCGAGCGCCTGACGGGCTGCCGCTTGCGTCTCGAGGCGTGACCGACCGCGCACCGTCCGGGGAGCGTCGACCATGAATCGCTGGGGGACGCTGCCCGAGGCGCGCGAGTGGATGGCGCTGCTGTCGCTGGTCTGTGGAGAGGGTCAGCCGCAGCGGCTCGCCGCCTGGTGCTGGCGGTGTGCACCGGGTCTCACCGCTCGCGCCCTGCGCTTCGAGCTGCTGTGCGGGCTCGGGACCGAGCCGCCCCTGTGCCGGGCCGACGCCTTGCCGCTCGTGCAGACGATCCTCACGCGAGCGCTTCTCGACACGCGCCGGGCGACGCTGCTGCCGGCGGCCGTCGACGCGATCGAGTCGCGGTTGGCAGCAGGATCGGCCTCCGGGCTCGGCAGCGAGGTGGCGACGCTCCGGCGCTGGATCGAGCGCGATCTCGCGGCGTTGCCGCTCGACGATGACCGCCTCGAGGTCTACGACGAGGCGCTGGGCGTGGCCCTGCAGCGACTGGCAGAGGATCTCGACCGCCTCGCTCCGGCGGTGCGGCGGGCAGCGGCGCTGCTGGCGCCCTCGGGACCGGGCCACTTCCGGGTGGTGGCGTGCTTCGATCCTCCCGTCGCCCCGAGGCTGCTCGAGCCGGGGCTGGTGCTGCGCGGCGCGATCGCGCTCGGTACCGGGCCGGTGCGCGCCGGCTCGAGCACGCCCACGGCCGGCGAGGATCTGGTGCCGGGTTTCGAGCGGATCCTCGACGAGGTGCGCGCGCTCGCACCGGTCGACTACCGGAGAGACGGCTGGGCGATCGAGGCGCGTCTGGCCGGCCTCGCCCCCAGCGGTCGTCCGAGCCGCAGCCTGCCGCGGCTCGACGCGGCGTCGGCAGCCCTGGCGGTCTTCGCGGCGACCCATCTCGCGCTCGCCCACCGCCATCCCCTCCCACCGAGCGTGGCGCTGACGGGGGGCCTCGAGCACGGGGCGGTGACGCCCGTGGCGGCGGCGCGCCACAAGCTCGCGATCGCGCTGCTCGGGGGAGCGCGGCTCGTGATCGCGCCGGAGGGCAATGCCGCGGCGTTCCGGCATGCGGCCGCCGCGTGCGGGGCGCCGGTGCGTCTCGCCTTCGTGCCCCCGTCCCTGCCGGGCAGCGAACTCGGCGGCTGGCTCGAACGCACCCTCGGCTACCACTATCCGGGGTTGTTGCGCTACGAGCCCGCGCGACTGCACGCATTTCTCGCGCGCGCCGAGCACCTCGTGCAGACCGGCGGACAGCAGGACGCGCGCCACGAGTTCGCGTTCGTCGCGCGGGCAACCGCCGGCGAGTCGACGCTGCTCTCACGCAACCTGCACGCGGTGGCACTTGCGGGCATGGGGCGTGCCGCCTCGCACGCGTGTCGGGCTCGCGAGGCGGCGCAGCTGTTCGAGCGAGCGGAGCGGGCGCTCGAGGCGCTCGCCGCCGAGCAGGGGCTGCTGCCGGTCGCGCTGCCGGCGTACCTGCAGCTCGCCAACTACCGGGCGGTGGTATCGATCGACCTGTTGCAGCACGAGGCGGCCGAGGCGCTGCTGCGCTCGGACCTGGCCGGACGGCAGGAACTCGGACCGCTGCTGCCCCGTACCTTGCGCGGTGCGAGCCTCGGCACGCTCGGGCAGGCGCTCACCTACCGGGGGGCGTGCGACGAGGCGCGGGAGGTGCTGCAGCGGGTGATCGAGTTGGTCGAGCGCGAGGAGCGCGACCGCGACCGGATCTATCTCGCCACGGCGTGGCTGCGGGGCTCTCGCCTCGCCGAGGCGCGGTCTCTGCTCGTGGAGGTGCTCGAGCGCCAGGGCCGGCAACGCGGTCGAGCCGCGGAGCAGACCCGGGTGTACGGTGCGCTGCGTCTGCTCGAGGCGGGCGCGCGCGCGGCGGCGAACGGGTGCGGCGACGGCGTGCCGGCAGCCGAGATCGAGCGGGCGCACGAGGCGCTTCGGAGCGGTGGAACGCAGCCGTGGCAGCTCGCGGTCCTACAGCGCTGGCGGGCGGTACTTGCATTCGCGCGCGGCCGCGCGACGCTTGCGGACACGCTCGAGGCGCTCGAACGAGCCGCCCGCCGTCTGGAGGACGGGACGGGACCGCTGCACCCGGACCGCACGCTGGCGGCCGCGACGCGTCTGTGGGGCGGCTGGCTCGCGGCACGCGAGAACGAGATCGA
>RFJN01000134.1 GCA_003694875.1 Planctomycetota bacterium
CATGCCCTTGGGTGCAGCCGGCGGCGGTTCGGCCCCCGCCCCCTGGGCCTGCGACTGCGGCGGCGACGCGGGCGACGGCGCACCGCCTGCCGCCGCGGCCCCGAGCCCGCCGCCGAGCTTCATGCGCCGAAGCTTCTCGGCCGCGCTCAGCGCACGCGGCTTCGGCGCCTGGCCCGCGTCCTCGCTCTCCGCCTCGCCTGCCGCCTCCACTCGGCGCCAGCCGTCCTGCGCGAGCGCGTCGGCGGGCTCGCCGCTCGCCGCCGCACCGACCGGCTCGCCCCCCCCGACCTTGAGGGCCTTGAGACGAGCCGAGGCGGCCGCCACACCGGCGGCACGCGGCTGCGGCTCGGCTGGGGTCTCCGGAGCCGGCGAGGCAGCGGCGGCCGCCGCGAGGGGGTTGCGCAGACTGCGCAGCCGCTCGGCGACGCCCGCGACCGAACCGTGCTTGCGCCGCGGGCGGTCGACGATCGTCACCTCCGGACTGCCGCCGGTGATCATGGGCTTGTCGGTCGGCCGCTCGGGCGCCTCGGTCCCCGCGCTGCGGGTGCTCGAGCGCCGCGACTCCACGAGATACAGAAGGTCCTGCGCCGCCGGCATGCCGGGCTGCAGACGCAAGGCGCGCTCGCCCGCCGCGCGCGCGCGCCCGAAGTCCTCGTTCTCGAGGTGCAGCCGCCCCGCCTCCACCCACGCCCGCGGCGCCTCGTCGCCATCCCCGCCTCGCTCGAGCGCGCCGGCGAGCAGCTCGCGCATCTCCGCGTCGGCACGCAGCTCGAGCGCCTTGCGCGCGTACTCCGCCGCGAGATCGTCCCGACGTGCGATCACCGCGAGGCGCGCGGTGTCGCACGCCGCGAGGAACGCGCGCTCCTGATCCCTGTCGATCGAAGCGACGCGGTGCAGCAGACGGTGCGTCTCGAGATCGAGCGGATCGACGCGAAGAAGCGCCTCGGCGCACCGGCGCGCCACGTCGAAGCGGTGCTGGCGCTGCGCCTGCTCACACGCCTCGCGCAGCACCGCGTGCGCCTCGTCGCGCTTGCCGATCCCCTGCAGCACGAGACCGAGCTCCTCGCGCACCGCGTAGTCGTCGGGCGTGAGGTCGACGAGCTGCCGCAGCGCCGAGGCGAGCTCCTCGGACGGCCCGCGCTCGCGCAACGCCGCCACGAGCCCCTCGTACTGGCGCACCGCCTTGTCGGTCTCCGCCTTGCCCCGGTAGGCGTCCGCCAGCCACTGCCGCGCCTTCACGTTGCCGGGATCGAGGCTCACGATCTTCTCGTAGATCTCGGCGAGAAAGCTCCAGTTGGTCTTCTCGCCGCCGGCGGCCCCCGCCTCGAGCCGTTCGGCGAGCTGGATGTAGGCCTGCACCGAGTCCTCGGACCGCCCCATGCCCGCAAGCGTGGTGGCGAGCTGCAGCTGCGCCTCGACGCGCTCGGGATCGATCTCGAGGATCTCGCGCAACACCTCCACCGCACGCTCGTTCTCGCCGCTCGCGATGTGGATCGCCGCGAGCTCCTCGAGTTCCATGACCGCCTGCACCCGGTCGCCGCGCTCGAGAAACAGCTCGGCGAGCGCCCGGTGCGCATCGAGATCCTCCGGATCGAGCCGCAGCACCTCCTGCCACATGCGCTGGCACTTGTCGCGATCGCGCTCGGGGTCGCACCGGCGCACGAGCTGCTTGAGGAACTCCATGGCCTCCTGCGGCTTGCCGAGCTCGACGAGCGCCCCCACGATCCGCTCCATGGCCTGCACCGAGCCGGGATCGAGTTCGAGCGCCTTGCGGTAGGCCGCCACCGCCGCCTCGGGCAGCTCCTCGGCACGGCAGCGCTCGGCGAACTCGAGATACCGCGCCACCGCCTCCTCGCGACGCCCGAGCGCGTCGGCGAGCTTCGCGATCCGGTTGGGCAGATCGAGCTGCGCGAGCCCGCCCGCCTCGGCGCGCAGATACAGCCGGTACGCCTTCTCGAGCCGCCCCTCGCGCTCGCACTCGGCCGCGGTCTGCACGAGCTGCAGCGGGGTGAGCGGCACCACCTGCCCGCTGCGCACGAGCCCCACGAGCGCCCGCAACGCCTCGAGTTCGCCGAGCCGCACGCTCTGCAGCAGCTCCTGCACGTCGCGCTCGCCGTCGAGCTGCCGCAACAGCTCCTGCTCCGCCGCGCCCCCGTGCTGCTGCTGCATGCTGTAGAGCGCCTCGGGCGAGAGCGTGTACACGTCGCTGAGCGAGGGGATCTGTCGTCGCAGCGTCTCGAGTTCCGCGGCGCGACGCACCGCCTCCCGCACCACCGACTCGGTGTGCAAGCGCAAGGGCATCTGCAGGTCGTCGAAGTCGAACACGTCGAGCGGCGGCTCGCCGCGGTGGAACGAGCACTGCGCGCCCTTCCACGTGAACAGGTCGGTGATCTCCTCGACCGCCTGGAAGATCAGCGCCTCGCGGATGTCCTGCTCGGTGCACAGCCCGAGCTCGAGACAGCACCAGCCGAACCGCTCGCCGCTCTTGCGGTGCAGCTCGAGCGCCTGCCGGCGTTCGCCCTCCTCGATCTTGCCGCGCTTGAGCAGCGCCGCCCCGATCGGTGTGCGCGCGCGCGCCGAGCGCACGTGCTCGATCATGCCGCCGCGGAAGTACAGGTAACGGGCGTTGCCGCCCGGCTCCCGCACCCGAAGTGTGCCGTCACGCCGCTGGCGCCACAGCACCAGGAAGACCTCGGCGAGACGCTGCTGCTGCTGCTCGACGGCCACCGAACCGCTCACCGACTCTCGTTCTCCTTGCTCGTGCCGGCCCGCCGCAGCGCCTCGATCACCTTGCGATAGCGCGGGTGTTCCCGGATCGCATCGAGGTCGGGATCGGACTCGATGTGCTCCAGATCGTCGAAGCCCGCCTGCACCGAGCGTTCCAGATAGGTGCACGCCCGCTCCGCGTCACCGGCGAGCGCATACGCGCACGCGAGGTTGTACAACGCGATGAAGTTGCCCGGCTCGATCTCGAGCACCGTCTCGAACTCGGCGATGGCCCGTTCGTAGCGCCCGATCTGCAGGTAACGAATCCCCTGGTCCATGGCGATCTGGGCCTTGACCTCCGGCGACTGCAACAGCGGCTCGAGACCCGCCCGTGCGAGGTACTCGAAGCCGTACACGTCCCCCAGCCGCGCGAGCGACTCCGCCGCCATGAGCCGCACCCCGCGGCTCGGATCCCGCGCGAGGATCTCCCGCAGCGTCCCCACCGCATCCGCGCCCCCCTGCTTCTCGAGCCGATAGACCTCGTAGCGGCGTTGCCGCCACGACGCCGTCTCGAAGCCGGGCAGCAGGTGGCCGAGCCGCAGATACAGCGGATCCGAGATGCGCCACCGGATCCGCCGCAGCAGCACCGCCGCGCGTTCCTGCAGATCGGGATCGTCGCCGCGCCGCAGCCGCTCGAGCACCGGCTGTGCCAGCGGCCCCATGGCGTACAGCGACTGCGCACCGAACTCGCGCTCGAACTCCTGCGGGCTCCCGAGCCAGCCCACACACCGTGCACAGATCCGGTCCCGCACCCGCTCGGCGAACGCGCGCCCGGGCCGATCGCCCTCGAGCCAGCGCGCGAGCAGCGGCGCCACGAGCGGCCCGAGGCGCACCAGCCGCTTCTCGAGGCTCGCGAGCGCCTCGGGCCCCTCGCCCTCGAGACGCGCGTATTCCTTGCGCAGCCGCGTGAACAGGTCGTCGAGCAACGCCTCGCGCGCGAGCACCGCGGTGCGACGTCGCAGCGCCACCGGCCGCGCCAGCTCGCGCGCCGCGGCGTAGCCC
>RFJN01000135.1 GCA_003694875.1 Planctomycetota bacterium
ACGTCGCCGTCGGTCTGCACCGGCACCTCGAAGTCGACCTGGTCGTAGTCGAGATACGGCCGCACCCGCCGCACGTCGTACGGCACGCCCGAGGCGCGCAGGACCGGACCGGTGACGCCGTAGACGAGCGCGTCCTCCTTGCTCAGCACCCCCACCCCGCGGGTACGGTCGCAGAAGATGCGGTTGCGGCTGAGCATGAGTTCGATCTCGTCGACGACCTCGCCCACCTTGTCGAGGAACGCGCGCACGCGCGCCTCGAAGTCGATCGGGACGTCGAACGCCACCCCGCCCACACGGCCGTAGCTCACCGTCAGACGGCCGCCCGAACACACGTCGAAGATGTCGTAGACCTTCTCGCGCTCGATGAACGTCCACAGCAGCACGCTGAACGCGCCGAGGTCCATGCTCTGCAGGCCGGTGCACACGATGTGGTCGGCGATCCGGCCGAGTTCGGCCAGGATCATGCGCACCCGGCGCCCGCGCGGCGGCACCTCGATCCCGAGCAGATCCTCCACCGCGCAGCAGTACGCGATGTTGTTGTTCATCGCCGACATGTACTGCGTGCGGTCGGTCAGCGGCACGAACTGGTTCCAGGTGCGATATTCGCCGAGCTTCTCGAAGCCGGTGTGGAGAAAGCCGATCTCGGGCGCGCAGCGCACGATGCGCTCGCCGTCGAGTTCCACCACGAACCGCAGCGTCCCGTGGGTCGCGGGGTGCTGCGGCCCGAAGTTCATGACCATGTGGCGCGCCGAGACCCCTTCCTCGTAGGGCTCCTCGAGCACCTCGGTCGCATCGAGGCCGAGTCGGCGTCGGAACTCCGCAGGGTCAGAAGACATGCCTTTCTCCTCGGCGTGGCGCCGCCACCGGCTCGCTGCCACCGGCGCGCCGCACCCCGTCGTCAGCTTCGTTCCCGCGTCAGCACGGGGAACGAGTCCCGCTCACCGCGTCCCCGCAGCGGGTAGTCCTTGCGCAGCGGGTGCCCCGTGTAGTCGTCCGGCATGAGGATCCGGCGCAGGTCCGGGTGCCCGTCGAACTGCACCCCGTACAGGTCGTAGACCTCGCGCTCCGCCCAGTTGGCGGCGGGATACACCTCGGACGCGGTGGGAACCCGCAGATCGTCCTCGTCGAGCCACACCTTGAGACGCGCGTACGCGTCCCGGGTCAACGAGTAGAGGTTGTAGAGCAACCCGAAGCGAGGCCCCTCGTGACCGGGAAACTTCAGGTAGTCCACGCACGTCAGATCGACGAAGCGCTTGAACAGCAGATCCGGATCGTCGCGCAGATACCACAGCACGTCGAGCAGCGCCTCGCGGCTCACGTCGATCCATATCTTGTGGCAGATCTCGCGCGAACCCTCGATCGCCCCGCCCGGAAACCGCCGCTCGAGCGCCGCGAGCACCTGCTTCTCCGCGGCGAGTTCGCGCGCACGACGCTCCTCGCGCGTCTCCCGCTCCGCACCGGGCTGCGTTCCCTGTCCGCTCACGTCAGCACCTTCGAGGCTTCGATCTTCTTCTGCAGCATCATGAGCGCGTCCACCACGTTCTCCGGCCGCGGCGGACAACCCGGAATGTAGATGTCGACCGGCACAAACTTGTCGACGCCCTGGATCATGGTGTAGGTGTCGAAGACCCCGCCGCACGAGGCGCACGCCCCCATGGAGATGCACCACTTGGGCTCGGGCATCTGCTGCCAGATGCGCTGCAGCACCGGCATCATCTTGAGCGTGACGCGCCCGCCCACGATCAGCAGATCGGCCTGCCGCGGCGAGAAGCGCACCACCTCCGCCCCGAACCGGGCGAGATCGTAGCGCGAACTCATGGTCGCCATGAGCTCGATCGAGCAGCACGCCGTCCCGAAGATATACGGCCAGACCGCGTTCTTGCGCCCGAGATTGATCACCTTCTCGAGCAGACCGAGCATGCTCTTGACCGTGGTGGTCACGAAGCCCTCGCGCTCGAGCGCGCGATCGAGCGGCTGGTTCACTCCCATTCGAGCGCTCCTCGCTTCCAGATATAGGCGAAGCCCGCGACCAGGATCGCGATGAACACGAGCACCTCGATGAACGCCCCCACCCCGAGCGTCTCGAACTCGGCGGCCCACGGAATCAGGAACACCGTCTCGACATCGAAGAGGATGAACAGGATCGCCACGAGATAGAACCGCACCGAGAACCGGCCGCGCGCCCCCTCCGCCACCGGCGACGGCACCCCGCACTCATACGGCTCGAGCTTGACCGGGCGCGGCCTGCGGATGCCGAGCAGCCGCGGCACCACGTGGCTGATCACCAGGATCGCCGCGCCCACACCCACGAGCAACAGGGCGTAGATCGCGAGCATGACGAAGCTCTGCGGCACGTGCCCACCTCCCGAGTCGAGGCCCTGAAAACCGCGTCGACAGAACTACGCAACTACTTGATACGCAAGAAAATACGACAACCTTGTGAATCGAGTCACAAAGTATAGCGCTCCCCCCCGACACTGTCAATCGCGCGCGGCCCTCGGTCGCGCTGGCGTGCTGCCGCAGCGCTCGCGCGCCCAAGGGATTGCGAACGCCGCACGCCAACGGCAGGGGGCGAGCACCTCGCGAGCCACACCCGGTCGCGCGTCACGACGCCCGAGAGCGGATCCTGCGGTGGCCGTCCGCGACGCTCAGCCGCCGTGCGGCCCCTGGTGCCGCCGGATCACGCCCCGACGCGTCTCGCGGAAGAACTGCGCCCACTCGCGCAGCGGCTCGATCGGGCTCGCGGCGAGTTCCTCGAGCACCGCCTCGAGCGACTCGTCGCTGCGAAACAGCCGCCGGTAGGCGCGCTTGAGCGCCGAGCGCACCGGCGCCTCCACC
>RFJN01000015.1 GCA_003694875.1 Planctomycetota bacterium
CGTGGGGGGCGGGGCGGGTGGGGCTGCGCTCGCCTCGCTGCCGCGCCCAGTGCCGGCCCGCCTCGACGTCGGCGAGGATGCGCTCGATCTCGGCGCGGTCGCGCGCCACGTTCATGCGCCGCCGATACGCCTTGTCCAGCCCCATGCTGCGCGCGTAGTGGCAGCCCGCCTTGCGGAAGCGCAGCACCGCGCGCCGCTCGCCGAACAGTTCGCACAGGTGCGCGAAGTGCCGCCGCACCCACGCGAGCCGCTCGGCGAAGCTCGGCGCCGGCGGCAGCGAACCGGTGCGCAGGTAGTGCCAGCTGTCGCGGAAGATCCACGGGTCGCTGAGGGCCGCGCGTCCGATCGCCACCCCGGCGCAGCCGGTCGCGCGCAGCATGCGCTCGGCGTCCGCCGCGCACCGCACGTCCCCGTTGCCGATCACCGGCATGCGCTCGACCGCCGCGACCACCTCCGCGATCCGTTCGAGACGCACCCGGCCGCGAAAGCCTTGCTCCCGGGTGCGACCGTGCACCGTGAGCGCGCTCGCACCGGCCCGCTCGAGCGCGCGCGCGAGCGCGGGGGCGGTGATCGAGTCGTCGTCCCAGCCGAGCCGGATCTTGCACGTGACCGGGATCGAGACCGCCTCCACCACCGCCTCGACCGCGCGGGCGGCCTGCGCCGGGGTGGTGGTCCAGCGCGCCCCTCCGCCCTTGCGCGTGAGTCGCGGCACCGGGCAGCCCATGTTGATGTCGAGCGCGGCATGCCCCGCCGCCTCGACGCGGCGCGCCGCCTCGGCGAGCAGCGCCGGATCGCCGCCGTCGATCTGCACCGACAGCGGCCGGTCGCGCTCGCTCGTGTGCAGGAAGCGGTGGGTGCGCTCGGGGGCGCGCACGAGCGCGGCGGCGGGGATCACCTCGGTGACCGCGAGCCCCACCCCGCCGTGCGCGCGACAGCACAGCCGGAACGCGAGATCGGTGTAGCCGGCGAGGGGGGCGAGCACGAGGTTGCTCGCGAGCCGCAGCCCGCCGAGCACGAGCGGTCGTGCGAGGGGGCGCGGCGTCTCGCTCACGGCCGCCCGTAGCCGAGGATCTTGCCCGCGTCGAGCGGATAGCTGCGCCGCGCCACGCGGTTGCCGGTGTTGCCCTCGACGGTGTAGACCCGCCCGTTGGCGACCCGCTCCACGAGACCCACGTGCGTCCCGTCGCCCGGCACCCCGAAGAAGATGATGTCGCCCGGCTGCGGCTGCCCGCCGCCGCGCGGGAAGAAGGCGCCGGCGGACTTCATCTGGTTCATCATGTAGTCGACGCTGCCGAGGCTCCACTGGTTGCCGGGCAGCGGGGTGCCCGCCTGCCGGAACGCCCAGGCCACGAAGTTGGCGCACCACGGGACGTTCCGGCCGCCGCTGTAGCGCCGCGCCGGCACCCCGTCGTTGTTCCCCGTCGCCTCGCGCACCCCGAGCTGGGTGATCGCGGCCTGCAGCGCGCCGATCCGGTTGTGCTGGCCGGGCGGCACCGGCTGGCCGGGCGGGAACTCGGTGGGTGTGGTGTAGTCGCCGCGCGGCACACCGGGTCCGCTGCGGCGCGGCAGGCCGAGCCGGGCGTCGAGCGCGCCGAGCGTCTCCGGCCCCACGATCCCGTCCACGGTGCAGCCGTTTTCGGCCTGGAAGCGGCGCACCACCGCCGCGAGTTCGCCGTCGAAGCGTCCGTCCACCGCGAGCGGGCCGTAGCCGGCCTGGTTGAGCGCCCGCTCGAGCGCCTCGACCTCGGGGCCGCTCGCACCGTTCGACAGATAGAAGCCGTCGCGCGCGCCGTCGAGCCGCTCGTAGCCTGGCGGGGTGAGCGCCTGTTCGCGGATGGGGGCCGGCAGCAGGTTGCCCACCGCCCCGCCGCCGAGCAGGCTCGAGCCGAGCGCCTGCGCGAGCGGCTGCATGGGCACGTTCTCGCGTCCGGCGACCGCCTCGACCACGAGCTGGTCGCAGCGGCGGGCGAGTTCGGCGACCCGGCCGACGTCGGGCTGCGGGCGCGCGAGTTCGGTCGCGAGCTGCCCCACCGCCTCCCGCAGCGGCCCCGCCACCTCGGGGCGCAGATCCGCCGGGATCGCGATCTGTCCGAGCGCGGACAGACGGGCGGCTGCGTCGCCCTGCAGCGCCGGGGGCAGCGGCGCCTGTGCCGTCTCCGCCGGCGTGCCGCTTGCCGTCGTGGGCCCGCCCGTCTGCGCGCCGAGCGCCGCGGTCGCCTTCTCGAGGTGCGCCTGCACCTCCTGCAGCAGCGCGCCCACCTGCTCGAGCTGCGCGTCGAGCGCCGCGGTGCCCGCCGGCGCGCCCGCGTAGAACTCCTCGAGCGGGACCGCGTCGGGGGTGAAGTAGCTGTCGGGCGGCACCCGCGTGAGCTGCTCGATCGACTGCGCGGTCGGGTCGAGCTGGTGCGCCGTCCAGGCGGCCGCCGACTGGGCCGGATCCGGGGTCTGGGCGGCGGGAGCCGGCTCGAGCGCGGCCTCGTCGCCCTGCGCGAGCGGTGCCTGGGTGCCCGGCGCAAGCGCCGGGTCGAGGGGCTCGAAGGCGGGCTTGCCCGAGCTCGGGACCGGATCCATCATCGCGCGGCGTCTCCCCGAATCGCTGATTTCGCTTAAGGATAGCCTCGGGGAGAGCGCGGCTCAAGAAGCGGCGGTCGCCGACCCGCGAGGGCGTCCGACCCCGTCTTGACTCGTCGCGTCGTGACGCGGTAGCCTTGGCGCCTTCGTCACCGACAGGCGGTGGCGCGAAACGGGAGGGAGCGACGCGGATGAGTCTGACGCCGAAACAGGTGGTCGACATGATCGTCGAGCACGACGTCAAGTTCGTCGACCTGCGGTTCATGGATTTCCTGGGGATGTGGCAGCACCTCACGATCCCCGCCTGGCGGCTCGAGGAGGAGAGCTTCGAGCGCGGCCAGGGCTTCGACGGCAGCTCGATCCGCGGCTGGCAGGCGATCAACGAGTCGGACATGCTGATCGTGCCCGATCCCGACACCGCGTTCATCGACCCGTTCACCGAGGCGAAGACGCTGTGCCTGATCTGCGACGTGCGCGATCCGATCACGCACGAGGAGTACGTCCGCGACGCGCGCAACGTCGCCAAGCGCGCCGAGCGCTACCTGCGCGAGAGCGGGCTCGCCGACGTCGCCTACTTCGGGCCGGAGGCCGAGTTCTTCGTCTTCGACGAGATCCGCTACGACAGCGGCACCAATTTCAGCTTCTATCACGTCGACAGCGTGGAGGGCACCTGGAACAGCGGCGAGCCCACCGTCTTCGGCGAGCGCAACCTCGGCTACAAGGCGCGGCCGAAGGAGGGCTACTTCCCCGTGCCGCCCACCGACAGCCTGCTCGATCTGCGCAACGAGATGTGCGAGATCCTCGAGCACCTGGGCATCCAGGTGGATCTGCACCACCACGAGGTCGCCTCGGGCGGGCAGTGCGAGATCGACTTCCGCTACCAGCCGCTGGTGCGCTGCGGCGATGTGCTCGCCATGTTCAAGTACGTCGTCAAGGGCACAGCGCGTCGGCACGGCAAGGCGGCCACGTTCATGCCCAAGCCGCTGTTCGGTGACAACGGCAACGGCATGCACTGCCACATGTCGCTGTGGAAGGATGGGCGCCCCCTGTTCGCGGGCGATCGCTACGCGGGGCTGAGCGAGATGGCGCTGCACGCGATCGGCGGCATCCTCAAGCATGCGCGCGCGGTCTGCGCCTGGACCAACCCCACCACCAACAGCTACAAGCGGCTCGTGCCCGGCTTCGAGGCGCCGGTCAACCTCGCCTACTCGCACCGCAACCGCTCGGCCGCGATCCGCATCCCCATGTACGATCCCTCGCCGAAGGCGAAGCGCATCGAGTTCCGCTGCCCCGACGGCTCGTGCAACCCCTACTTCGCCTTCTCGGCGCTGCTCATGGCCGCGCTCGACGGGATCGAGAACAAGATCGATCCCGGTCCCGCACTCGAGAAGGACATCTACGACCTGCCGCCGGAGGAGCTGGCCGAGATCCCGAGCGCGCCGACCTCGCTCGACGAGGCGCTGACCGCGCTCGAGCAGGACCACGACTTCCTCGTCAAGGGCGAGGTGTTCACCGAGGAGCTGATCCGCGCCTGGATCGACTACAAGCGTACCAACGAGGTGCAGCCGCTGCGGCTGCGCCCGCACCCGTACGAGTTCTATCTCTACCACGACATCTGATCGCACCGCGGTGCGGTTGCGAGGCGTCGGACGGCCGTGCGTGCGCGCACGGCCGTTCGCACAGCCGGTGCGCGCCGCAGGGCGGAGACGAGCCCCATGAAGCTGATCCTCGCGGTCCTGCCCCCCGAACGACTCGCCCCGGTGGAGCGCGCGCTCGCCGAGGTGGAGGTCTTCCGGCTCACCGTCACCGACGTGCAGGGGCTCGAACTCGACACCGACGGCTCGCCGCGGCTCGAGCCGCGCGTGCGTCTCGAGATCGCGGTCAACGAGGCGTTCGTCGAGCCCACGATCGGCGCGATCGTGCGCGGGGCGGCCGGCAGCGCCGGCCACGTGCTCGTGCTGCCGCTGCTCGAGGTGGTGCGCGTGCGCACCGGCGAGCGCGGCCCCGAGGCGATCTGAGCCGGCGTTCAGTCGCGCGCGCGGCCGGTGCCCGCCTCGGCGCGCTCGATCGCCGCGCGCGCCGCCGCCGCGTCGGCTGCCGCGCGCAGCTCCGCTCGCAGCCGCCGGTCGTTGAGCAGCCGCGCGATGCCGGCGAGCACCCGCACGTGCACCTGCAGCCGGTTGGGCGGCACGAGCAGCAGCACCACGATCTGCACCGGCGTCTCGTCGAGCGTCGCCCAGGGGATCGGGCGGCGCGCGACACCGAGGGCGGCCACGATCCGCTCGATCCCGTCGAGCACCGCGTGCGGCAGCGCGAGCCCGTGCGCGAGGCCGCTCGAGCGGGCTCGCTCGCGCGCGAGCAGGGCGGTGCGCGCCGGCTCGCGCCGCTCGGCCGCAAGCGCTCCCGAGGCGACGAGCCGCTCGAGCAGCCGATCGATCGCCTGCGCGGGACCGTCGGCCTCGAGCGGGATCGCGAGCGCCTCGGGCTGCAGCAGCTCCGAGAGTTCGAGGCTCATGGACGCCCCTCGCCACCGGCGCCGAACAGACGCTGCTCGAGCGCGTAGCACAGCGCATGGTAGCACGCGAGGTGGCCCTCCTGGATGTGCGCGGTGTCGCGCTCGGGCACGAGCACCGCATGGTCGGCGAGCTCCCGCAGCGTGCCGCCCGTCGCGCCGCTGAACAGCACCGTGGCGAGCCCCTGTCGGCGCGCCTGCACGAAGGCGGCCACCACGTTCGCGCTCGAGCCCGAGGTGCTGATCCCCACGAGCACGTCACCCGGCCGCCCGAGCGCCTCCACCTGGCGCGCGAACACGCGCTCGAAGCCGTAGTCGTTCGCACACGCGGTCAGCAGCGAGGTGTCGGTGGTCAGCGCGATCGCGGCGAGCGCGCGCCGCTCGCAGCTCGCCCGCAGCCGGACCACGAGTTCCGTGGCGAGGTGCTGCGCGTCGGCCGCACTGCCGCCGTTGCCGCACACGAGCACCTTGCCGCCGGCCGACAGGGTCTGCGCGAGTCGGGTAGCGAGCGCCTCGAGCGCGGCGCGTACCGCGCGGTCCTCGGCGAGACGCGCGAGCGCGCGTGCGCTCGCCGACAGCCGCTCGTGCACGATCGAGGGCGGATCGGGGGACGTCACGGTCGTCTCGGGGCCTCCGGTCTCGGGCTGCGGGTCGGGGTGCGGGGCGCGGCGGTGGCGCTCGGTCCCTCGAGCACCACCCCGGTGCGCCGGGCGCCGGGCGGCGGCGCGAGCAGCACCGCGTCGAGCGCGTCGACCACCCGGCGATCGAGGGTGCACCAGATCGTCTCGACGCCGGCGGGCGTGCGGCGTTCGAGCCGTGCGTAGTAGCGGCCGTGCGGGTCGGCGACCCCGAGCGTCAGGACGATCGTCTCGGCGCGTGCCGGCTCGTCGGCGCCGAGCTGCGCCTCGATCCGTCGCCAGGGTCGATCGAGCCCGCGGTCGGCGGGCTCGTCGGGTGGCGGCAGGATCTCGGCCGCCTCGAGCCGGGCGAGGGCGCGCAGCACGCGCTCGACCGCCTCGCGCGCGAGCGCGCCGTTGGGCGAGCTGAAGCTGCCGTCGGGCCGGCGCACCAC
>RFJN01000136.1 GCA_003694875.1 Planctomycetota bacterium
GCGCGCCTCGGGCGTGCCGTACGACGTGCGGCGGGTGCGGCCGTATCTCGACTACGACCAGGTCGACTTCGAGGTGCCGGTGCAGACCGACGGCGACGTATACGCGCGCTACAAGCAGCGGATCGAGGAGATCCGGCAGTCGATCCGGATCATCGAGCAGCTGATCGACGACCTGCCCGACGGGCCGGTCAACGTCACGGGAAACAAGGTCATGCTGCCGCCCAAGGAACGGGTCTACGGCAGCATGGAGGAGCTGATCCACCACTTCGAGCTGGTCATGCCGGGCTACGGGGTGCGGCCGCCGGTGGGCGAGACGTACGTGGCCAACGAGGTACCGACCGGTGAGCAGGGCTACTACCTCGTGAGCGACGGCAGCGGGATCCCGTACCGGGTGCGGATCCGTCCCCCGAGCTTCTACAACCTGCAGGCCATGCCCCACATGCTCAAGGGCGCCATGGTGTCGGACGTCGTGGCGGTGCTGTCGAGCCTGCACATCATTGCGGGAGAACTGGACCGGTGAGTGCGGAGACGGTCGACAAGCGCGAACTGTCGCCCGAGGCGCGCAAGGAGTTCGAGTGGCTGTGCGGTCGGTATCCGCGCCGGCGCGCGGTGCTGCTGCCGCTGTTGCGCATCATCGAGCGCGAGTTCGGCTGCATCGACGAGGCGGGGATGGCGCTTGCGGCGGAGCTGATCGGCATCAGCGCCGCCGAGGTCAAGAGTGTGGTGAGCTTCTACACCCACTACAAGCGCGATACCGATGGCAAGTACGTGATCTGGGTGTGCAACACGCTGCCGTGCGCACTGCGCGGTGCGCGCGAACTCACCGACGCGCTCGAGCGCAAGCTCGGGGTGCGCTGTGGGCAGCGCACCGCGGACGGGCGGTTCTCGCTCAAGAAGGCGGAGTGCCTCGCCTCGTGCGACACCGCGCCCTGCATGCAGATCGACGACGACCACTACGACCACGTGACCGAGCAGCAGCTCGACGAGATCCTGGCGCGCTACGAGTGAGCGCGCCGCGGGCGAGCACAGAGACGGGGAGCGGGCAGAGCCCATGACCGAGCCGGTGAAGGTCCTGACCGAGTTCGTCCACGAGGACGAGTCGTGGACGATCGATCGCTACCTGCGCGCGGGCGGTTACGAGGCGGCGCGCAAGGCGTGCACCGAGATGCAGCCCGAGGAGATCATCGACTTCGTCAAGCGCAGCGGGCTGCGCGGTCGTGGCGGTGCGGGCTTTCCGACCGGCCTGAAGTGGAGCTTCGTGCCGAAGGACACCGACCGGCCCAAGTTCCTCGCGCTCAACGGCGACGAGTCCGAGCCCGGCACCTTCAAGGACCGGCTCGTCATGGAGCGCTGGCCGCACAGCATCATCGAGGGGGCGCTGATCGCCTGCCGCGCGGTGGGCATCTCGACGGTCTACCTCTACATCCGCGGCGAGATGCCGCTCGGCTACCGGCGGCTCGTGGGCGCGGTCAAGGAGGCGTACGACAGGGGCTTTCTCGGCAAGAACATCTTCGGGATCGACGGCTTCGACGTCGACATGACGATCCACCGCGGCGCGGGGGCCTACATCTGCGGCGAGGAGACGGGCATGCTGAGCTCGATCGAGGGCGGGCGCGGCTATCCCAAGCTCAAGCCGCCGTTCCCCGCGGTCAGCGGCCTGTTCGGCATGCCGACGGTGGTCAACAACGTCGTCACGATCGCCTACCTGCCCTACATCTTCGGTCGTGGGATCGAGTGGTGGCGCAGCTTCGGGACCGAGAAGTCGCCGGGCCTCATGCCCTACAGTGTCTCGGGCCACGTCGAGCGCCGCGGGGTGTACGAGCTGCCGCTCGGGGTGACGCTGCGCGAGCTGTTCGAACTCGCCGGCGGCTGGTCGCGACCCATGAAGGCGGTGATCCCGGGCGGCTCGTCGTCGAAGGTGCTGCGGCTGCCGGACGCCTGGGACGTGCCCATGACGTTCGAGGGGCCCATGGAGGCGGGATCCATGCTCGGCTCGGCCGCGGTCGTGTTCATGGACGAGACCGTGTGCATGGTGGACGCGCTGTACAACCTGCTGCGCTTCTACGAGCACGAATCCTGCGGGCAGTGCACCCCGTGCCGCGAGGGCACGGGGTGGTCGGTCAAGATCGTGCGCCGCATCGCGCAGGGCAAGGGAAGGCCGGGCGACATCGAGACGCTGCTCGGGATCGCCGACCAGGCGATCGGCAAGACGATCTGCGTGTTCGCCGAGGCGTTCGGCTGGCCGATCCAGAGCTACGTGGCGCTGTTTCGTGACGAGTTCGAGGCCTACATTCGCAAGGGCGCCCATGTGGCGCACGGCGCGCAGCCGCAGGCGGCCGCACACGCGGGCTGACCGCACGCGTCGGGCACGGGACGAGGCACCGGTGGCAGGGGAGCGACATGGCTGAGGCGGACAAGGTCAAGCTGACGATCGACGGCGTCGAGGTCGAGGCGCCGCGCGGCTCCATGGTGCTCGAGGCCGCTCTCGACGCCGGTATCTTCGTGCCGCACTACTGCTTCCACAGGGCGCTGAGCGTGGCGGGCAACTGCCGCATGTGCATGGTCGAGGTCTGGCCGCGCGGGCGCGACGGCAAGCCCATGGGGCCGCCGCGCAAGCCGTCGATCGCGTGTGCGACCGAGGTCGCCGACGGCATGGTCGTCAAGACGAAGTCGGCCATGGCGCACGAGGCGCGCCAGGGTGTGCTCGAGTTCCTGCTGATCAACCACCCGCTCGACTGCCCGGTCTGCGACCAGGCGGGCGAGTGCGACCTGCAGGACTTCTCGTTCCAGTTCGGGCGCGGCGAGTCGCGCTTCCGCGAAGAGAAGGCGATCAAGGGGGCGAAGGACTTCGGTCCCGAGGTGCGGTTCTACGGCAACCGTTGCATCAACTGCACCCGGTGCGTGCGCTTCACGCAGGAGATCGCGGGCAGCAGCGACCTCGTGCAGGTGCACCGCGGCGGACGCAACGTGATCGATCTCGCCGACGGGGCGGTCTTCGACCACCCGCTGAGCGGCAACGTGGTCGATCTGTGTCCGGTCGGCGCGCTCGTCTCGCGCGACTTCCTGCACAAGAGCCGCGTGTGGCACCTCGATCGCACCGACAGCGTCTGCCCGCACTGCTCGACCGGCTGCAACATCGAGGTGCACACCCAGGACGAGGTGGTGCAGCGGATCAAGCCGCGGCACAACCCGCACGTCAACGGCTACTGGATCTGCGACCGGGGACGGCTCGGCTACCACCACGTGCACGCCGACGACCGTCTCACCGCCGCGCGCCGCAACCTCGGACCCGAGCACGAGGGCGAGGTGAGTGTGCGACTGAGCTTCCAGGAGGCGATCGCCGAGGCGGGCGCGGCGATCGAGCGCGCGGGCGAGCGCGCCTACGCGATCGCGAACGCGTGGCTCACCAACGAAGAGCTGTTCGCGCTGCAGACGCTGTGGCCGACCGATCGCATCGGACTGATCGCGCGGCCGCCGGGCGAGGAACAGCGCTTCTACCCGAAGTGGGGGGATGCCGAACGCAACCCGTCGCTGCCGCGGCAGCACGAGCGCGGCAAGCTGTACGAGGACGGGGCGACGTTCGTGATCGAGGCCGACCGCAACCCCAACCGTACCGGTGCGCTGCGCATCCTCGGGGAGCAGGCGTGCAGCGAGCAGCGGCTCGACGCGATCCTGTCGGCCGCCCTCGCCGGTGAGGTCGAGACGCTGCTCGTCTTCTCGGGCATGCCCGACTACCACCCGCCCGAGGTGCTCACCGGCGCGCTCGCGCGCGTGGCGAACGTGATCGTGGTCGATCTGTTCGACGGACCGCTCGCGCGCGCGGCCTCGCTCGTGCTGCCCGGGGCCGCGGTGTTCGAGAAGCGCGGCACCTTCACCAACGGGCGCGGTCGCACCCAGCGCATCGACATGGCGCGTCCCACCCCGGGCCAGGCACGCACCGAACTCGAGATCCTGTTCGCGCTCGGGCGGGCGCTCGGCAGGCCGCTGCCGTCCGGCTCCCCGAAGCGGCTGTTCGAACTGCTCGTCGAGCAGAACGAAGCGTTTGCGGGGCTGCGCTGGGCCGATACGCACCACGTGGCGCCCGCCTGGAGTCCGCACATGGCCGCGGCGCGCAAGGGGCTTCCGGTGCTCGCCTCGCCGTGTGCCGGCAAGGGAGGATCGAGCGCGTGAACATCTCGATCTGGAACATCCTCGTCGCGGTGGGGGTGGTCGGCCTCGCGCTGCAGATCGTTCCGGGGCTGATCTGGGCCGAGCGCAAGGTGTGTGCGCGCATCCAGGGCCGCCGCGGACCGAACCGTGTGGGACCGTTCGGCCTCCTGCAGCCGGTCGCCGACGCGATCAAGCTGCTGACCAAGGAGGAGATCGTTCCGGCCGGCGTCGACAAGCCGCTGTACTACCTCGGGCCGTTTCTCGTCTTCGTCCCGGCCGCGCTCGCCATGGCGGTCGTGCCGTGGGGCCACGACATGGTGATCGGCGGGCAGCGGGTGCCGCTGCAGGTGGCCGAGCTGCACGTGGGGGTGCTGTTCGTGCTCGCCTGCACCTCGCTCGGCGTCTACGGCATCGCGTTCGGCGGCTGGGCGTCCAACTCGAAGTATCCGCTGCTCGCCGCGCTGCGCAGCTCGGCGCAGATGATCAGCTACGAGGTGGCGATGGGACTCGCGGTCGTGGCCGTGGTCATGACCGCCGGTTCGGTCGATCTGCGCGAGATCGTCGCGGTGCAGCAGGGGACGTGGTTCGGCGTGGTGCCGCAGTGGCTCGTGTTCAAGCAGCCGATCGCGGCGCTGCTGTTCCTCGTCGCCGCGTTCGCGGAGAACAACCGGCTGCCGTTCGACCTGCCGGAGGCGGAGAGCGAACTCGTCGGCGGCTACCACACCGAGTACTCCGGGATGAAGTTCGCCATGTTCTTTCTCGGCGAGTACGTCGCCATGATCACCATGTCGGCGGTGCTCGTGACGCTGTTCTTCGGCGGCTGGGGGTTCCCGGGACTGGTCGATCCGAGTTCGACGAGCGTGGGCAGCGCGCTGCTTTCGTTCGCGGTCTTCCTCGCCAAGGTGTCGTTCTTCCTCTTCTTCTATCTCTGGGTGCGTTGGACGCTGCCGCGGTTCCGCTACGACCAGCTCATGATGCTCGGCTGGAAGGCGCTGATTCCGCTCGCGCTGTTCAACGTCGTCGCGACGGGCTTCGTGGGGATCTTGTGAGGCGATCATGGCGGTGACGCACGACGAGGCAGTCGAGAGGACCGACGAGCGCAAGAGCTCGTGGGTGGAGCGGCTGTATCTGCGGGAGATCGTCGCGGGGCTGGCGAACACGTTCCGGCATCTCGTGTTCGAGAGCCCGTTCACCACGCAGTACCCCGAGGAGACGATTCCCTACAACCCCCGCGCACGCGGCGAGCACATTCTCAAGGTCGACGAGCAGGGGCGCGAGAAGTGCGTGGCGTGCCTGCTGTGCGAGGCGGCCTGTCCGTCGAAGTGCATCCGCATCGTGCCGGGCCCCGCACCGTGGGACGACCGCGAGCGCTACCCGGTCGAGTTCGAGATCGACATGCTTCGCTGCATCTACTGCGGCTTCTGCGAGGACGCCTGTCCCTGCGACGCGATCGAGCTCACCCCCAAGCCGTACACCGTGTTCGATCGCCGGGAGACGGCGCTGTACGACAAGGAAAAGCTCAAGAACAACTACCCGCAGGACTGGCGCGAACGGTTCTCCGACGGCTACGGCAAGCAGACCGGCCCGCCGTTCCGCCGCGAGGCGGGAGATCGCTCGCTGATCCGGTGAGCGGCGCCCGAGACGACGAGACCGCGGCGTGCCACCCGGTTCGGCACGTCGCGGGGAGTTGAGGACGACAGACGATATGGACGCGCTGTACTTCGCCTTCTCGGCGATTGCGGTCTACACCGCGCTCATGATGGTGACCCGCCGGCACCCGATCTACGCCGCGGGCTGGATGCTGGCGTGCCTCGCGTCGGTGGCCGGTATCTTCGTCACCCTGCACGCCTCGTTTCTCGGCGTGATCCAGGTGCTGCTCTACGCGGGGGCGATCCTGGTGCTGTTCCTGTTCGTGATCATGCTGCTCAATCCCTCGAAGGAGGAGCTCGAGGCGGAGCGGGTCGCGCTGTGGCAGCCGGTCGCCGGACTCGTGCTCGGCTGTTTCTTCGCGGGCCTGCTCGTGTGGGCGGTGCTCGGGGACGCACCCGGCAAGGCGATCCCCTTCTCCGAGTACCCGGCCCCCGACGGCTTCGGGTCCACGACAGATTTCGGCGCCACGATCTACGACCGGTACGTGGTCGCCTTCGAACTGATCTCGGTGCTGATCATCGCGGCGATCGCGGCGGTGATCCTCGTCGGCAAGCGCAACCTGCGTCCGGCCCGACCGGGCCGGACGTCCGAGCCCGCCCCGCCGGCGCACCGCGAGACGACGGAGGAAGCGGTCCATGCTTAGTCTGCCGAGTGTGCTGCTTCTGTCGGCGGTGCTGTTCGCCATCGGCGCCTATGGCGTGATCGCGCGGCGCAACCTGCTCGTCATGCTCATGTCGATCGAGCTGCAGCTCAACGCGGTCAACCTCGCGCTCGCCGCCTTCAGCCGTCACTTCGCCGGCGGCGGCGGGGCGGGCGGGCTGCCGCCGGGCCCCGGCGTCGCACCGGGACTCGCCGACAGCGGCCAGATGTTCGTGCTCATGAGCATGGCGGTGGCCGCCTGCGAGGTGGCGGTCGGGCTCGCGCTGCTGATCGCCCTGTTCCGCTGGAAGCGTTCGGTGCTCACCGATGACATGGCCGAGCTGGCCGGCTGAGGACACCGAAAGGAGAACGCGACCGTGACCCTCGAGACCAAGCTGGCGCTCATTCCGCTGCTGCCGCTGCTCGGCTTCGCCGTCAACGGCCTGCTCGGGCGGGTGTGGAGCCGGAAGACCACCGCGCTCGTGGCGCTGATCGGGCCGCTGCTCGCACTCAGCTGCGCGTGGGACATCTTCTCCCACCTGCTGCACGGCGGCGCCGCGGTGCAGACCACGCTGTGGACGTGGATGGCGACCGCCGACCTGCACGTCGACATCGCGCTGTTCGCCGACCGGCTCACGGCCGTGATGCTGCTCGTCGTCACCGGCGTCGGCTCGCTGATCCACCTCTACTCGGCCGAGTACATGGAGACCGAGGACCGCTGGGGGTATGCGCGGTATTTCGCCTACCTCAACCTGTTCACCGCCATGATGCTCGTGCTCGTCTCCGCCTCCAGCCTGCCGCTCATGTTCGTGGGCTGGGAGGGGGTGGGGCTGTGCTCGTATCTGCTGATCGGCTTCTGGTACCACAACGAGAGCTATGCGAGCGCCGGTCGCAAGGCGTTCATCGTCAACCGGGTGGGCGACTTCGGCTTCCTGCTCGGCATGTTCGTGCTGCTCATGGCCTCGAGTGCCGGCTCGCTCGACATGAGCGCGATCAACCAGCTTGCCTCGAGCGGCACGGTGCGCGCCGCCACGCTGAGCACCGCGGCGATCCTGCTGTTCGTGGGAGCGTGCGGCAAGTCGGCCCAGATCCCGCTGCACGTGTGGTTGCCCGACGCCATGGCCGGTCCCACACCGGTCAGCGCCCTGATCCACGCCGCCACCATGGTCACCGCCGGTGTCTACATGGTGACGCGGCTCGGCGGGCTGTTCACCCACGCGCCCGGCGCGCTCGAGACCGTCGCGGTGATCGGGACGCTCACCGCGTTCGCCGCCGCCGTCATGGCCGTCACCGAACGCGATCTCAAGAAGGTGCTCGCCTACTCCACGATCTCGCAGCTCGGCTACATGTTCGTGGGAGCGGGCACGGGCGTGTTCGCCGCGGGGATCTTCCACCTCGTCACCCACGCCTTCTTCAAGGCGCTGCTGTTCCTCGGGGCGGGGGCGGTCATGCACGCGGTCCACACCATGGACATGCGCCGCATGGGCGGGCTGCGTCGCCGCATGCCGTGGACGTTCTGGCTGTTCCTGATCGGCTCGGCCGCGCTTGCGGGGCTTCCGCCCATGAGCGGCTTCTTCTCGAAGGACTGGATCCTCGGTGCCGCGCTCGCGCGCTTCCAGGCGAGCCACGATCCGGTGTGGGCGGTGATCTGGGGCGCCGGGGTGCTCACCGCGATCCTCACCGCCTTCTACATCTTCCGCGCCGTGGCACTGACGTTCGTGCGGGAGCCGGACACACCCGATGACGCGGTGCTGCACGCGCATGATCCGGGGCCGCTCATGCTGGTGCCGCTCGCGATCCTCGGCGTTCTCGCCGCCATCGCCGGCTTCCTGAACGTGCCGGCGGCGCTCGCTCACCACCGGGAATACTTCGCCCACTTCCTCGAGCCCGTGCTCGTGGGCAGCGGGGTCACCGAACTCGTGCCGCCGCTCGAGCACGGGATCGAACTCGCCGCCATGGCGTTCACGGTGGTTGCGGCCACGCTTGCGGCGGGCTTCGCCTGGTGGGTCTACAGCCGCAAGCTCGAACTCGCGCAGCGTCTCGCCGAGTCGCCGCTCATGCGTCCGTGGCGTGCGGCGTCCGAGGCGAAGTTCTGGTTCGATCAGGCGTACGCGCGCTTCGTCGTCGAGCCGGTCTGTAGCGGCGCGCGCGCGCTGTGGGAACTCGTGGACGTGGCGCTGATCGACAACGCCGTCAACGGCACGGCGTACGCCGTGCGGCAGATCGCGCTCGGCATGCGCGCTCTGCAACCGGGTCTCGTCAATCGATACGTGGTCTATCTGGCGGGCGGCGCCGTGGTGCTGCTCTTGATGCTCATGGGGCAACTCTGATGGCCGACCTACCGATTCTCTCGCTGCTGCTCGTGCTGCCGCTCGTCGGAGCGGTCGCGGTGATGCTCTGTCCGCGCGATCGGGACGATCTCACGCGGGCCACAGCCCTCACCTTCGCGATGCTGACCACCCTGCTCAGCCTGCCGCTGTTCTGGCTGTACGACGCGCAGGCGGGCACCATGCAGTTCACCGAATTCCACCCGTGGGTGGCCTCGCTCGGGATCGCCTACAGCGTCGGGGTGGACGGGATCAGCCTGCTGCTCGTGCTCATGACCACGCTGCTCGCGCCGGTGGGGGTGCTGTGCTCGTGGCGCGCGATCGAGGAGCGCACCCGCGAGTTCTTCGCCTCGTTCCTCGTGCTCGTCAGTGCGGTGATCGGGGTGTTCATCGCGCGCGATCTCGTGCTGTTCTACGTGTTCTGGGAAGTCATGCTCGTGCCCATGTTCCTGATCATCGTGATCTGGGGCGGGCGCCGGCGGCTGTACGCGGGGGTGAAGTTCTTCATCTACACCATGACCGCGTCGCTGCTCATGCTGGTCGCGATCGTCTACGTCTACCTCGCCGCCGGCGCGGGCAGCTTCGATATCGAGACGATCCGGCTCGCGCTCGTCGAGCACGGACTGTCGCGCACCGCCGAACTGTGGCTGTTCGTCGCGTTCACCCTCGCCTTCGCCGTCAAGGTTCCGGTCTTCCCGTTCCACACCTGGCTGCCCGACGCGCACACCGAGGCGCCCACCGCCGGTTCGGTCATGCTCGCCGCGGTGCTGCTCAAGATGGGTACCTACGGTCTGATCCGGATCGCGATCCCGCTCTTCCCGCAGGCGGCGGCCACGGCGGCGCCCGTCATGATCGTGCTCGCGGTGATCGGGATCATCTACGGCGCGCTCATGGCGCTCGCGCAGACCGACTGGAAGCGGCTGATCGCCTACTCGTCGGTCTCGCACCTCGGCTTCATCGTGCTCGCGATCTTCGCGTGGAACGAGACCGCGCTCACCGGTGCGGTCTACCAGATGCTCGGCCACGGCCTGTCGACAGGGGCGCTGTTCCTCGTGATCGGCTCGGTCTACGAGCGCACCCACACCCGCGAGATCGACGCCTACGGCGGGGTCGCCAAGGTCATTCCCGGCACGGCCGTGGTCTTCATGTTCGCCATGCTCAGCTCGGTCGGACTGCCCGGGCTCAATGGCTTCGTCGGCGAGTTCATGATCCTCGCCGGCACCTTCCTCGAGGCGCAGGTGGCGGCCGCGTGCGCGGCACTCGGGGTGATCTTCGGGGCCGCATACCTGCTGACCCTCTACCAGAAGACCATGCTCGGTCCGCTCAAGCACGAGCGCAACCGCACCCTGACCGATCTGACCGCACGCGAGTGGAGCTACTACGTGCCGCTGATCGCGTTCATGGTGCTGCTCGGGGTCTTCCCGCAGCCGTTCGTCGACGTGATGCGGGTGTCGCTGCGGTTGCTCGCGAGCAAGGCCACGACCCTGTGAGCCCGACGAGGGCACGACTGCGTCGGACCGAGACACAAGGGAGAAGGACGCTGTGAGCTGGTTCACCTGGACCGATCTCTGGATGCTCGCCCCCGTCGTCATCATGGTGACCGGGGCGCTGATCACGCTGCTCGTCGGCGCCATGGCCCGCGGTGCGGCGGCCGGCACGGGCATGACCTTTCTCGGCATCGGCACGAGCGTGCTCGCCGCGTTCGTGACCGCGTTTGCCTGGTCGCACGGCGGCGCCGCGGTCGGAGGCGCGCTGCTCACCGGTCCGTTCGCCGTCTTTCTCGGCCTCGTGATCCTCGCCGGCGTGGCGCTCGCACTGCTGTATTCGGACGGCTACGCCCACCGGATGGGCTTCGACGTCGGGGAGTACTACGGGCTGATCCTTCTCGCCGGCGCCGGGATGCTCTATCTCGTCGCGGCCAACGACCTGATCACCCTCCTGATCGCGTTCGAGATCATGTCGCTGTCGGTCTACGCGCTCGTGGCGGCCGACCGTCGGCGGCGCGCCGCCTCCGAGGGCGCCATGAAGTACTTCGTCCTCGGCGCCTTCGCTTCGGGGATCCTGCTGTACGGCATGGCGCTGCTGTACGGCGCGACCGGCACGATCTACCTCAGCGACATGGCCGGGGTGCAGGCCGCGCCCATGCTCAAGCTCATCGGGATCGGCCTCATGCTCATCGGACTCGCGTTCAAGGTCGGCGCGGTGCCGTTCCATGCCTGGGTGCCCGACGCCTACCAGGGGGCGCCGGCGTCGGTGACCGGGTTCATGGCCGTCGCGGTCAAGGCGGCCGCCTTCGGGATCCTCGTGCGTGTGCTGCTCGCCTCGGGACTGCTCGGCTGGCACGCCTCGGAGACCGCCACGGGCGCGTCCACGCTCGCCACCGAGCACATGCTGCTCACCAACGTGCTCGTCGTCCTCGCGATCGCGACCATGGTCGTGGGCAACTTCCTCGCGCTCGCGCAGAACGACCTCAAGCGCCTGCTCGCCTACTCCGGCATCTCGCACACCGGCTACGTGCTGATCGGGCTCGTGGCCGCCATGGTGCTGCCCGCCGAGGGGGTCACCGCCGTGCTGTACTACCTCGCCGCCTACACCGCGATGACCATCGGAGCGTTCGCGGTGCTCGTCGTGCTCGCCACCGGTAGCCGCGACCTCGGTCCCATCGAGGATCTCGCCGGGCTCGCGCGCCGCCGGCCCGCGGTTGCGCTCGCCATGACCGTGTGCCTCGTGAGCCTCGTCGGCATGCCGCCCACCGTCGGCTTCTTCGGCAAGCTGTGGCTGTTCCGCGCCGGCCTCGACGCCGGTTTCCCCGGCCTCGTGATCCTCGCCGCCGTATCGACCATGGTCTCGATCTACTACTACCTCCGGCCCGTGCTCGTCATGTACGCCGCCGCGCCGGGCGAGGCGGCGAGCCACCGCCCCGTGCCGACCGCCGGCACCGTGGTGCTCGCAGCGGCCGCACTCGCGACGCTGCTGATCGGCGTCGCCGGGCCCACGCTCTACGACGCCGCGCGCGCGAGCGCCGAGGCGCTGCTGTCGCTGGGCTGATCCCCCGCGCCCCTGCTCCCCGGCGCTCGGCTCACCGCGCCACCGCCACCGAGCCGGACACGTCCGCACCCGCGCGCGCCCGCCGTCGCGCCCCCTCCGTCCCGCTCCCGCGGGGCTCATGTGGGTAAAAAATGCGCGCTGGTCGCAAAAATCGACACCAAAAACTACCTGCGATGTCGGTCGGTGTGGGGTAGCTCATTCGGTGGAACCGCCACCGCAACCACCGGAGGAGTTGCCCATGCGTCCCTGGCTCTCCACGCTTCTCGGCGCCTGCCTCGCCACCGTCGTCGTCAGCAGCGCGGGCCCGGCACACGCCGCCGACCGTCCCGCAGCGCTCGTCGGCTCGTGGCAGTGTCGCGACGCGCTGCTCGGCTGGGACATGCACCTCGCCGCCGACGGCCGCTGCGAACTCGGTTACCACCTCGACGGGGCGCGCGTCCGCTCCGAGGGCCGGTGGGCGGTCGAGCACGGACGCCTGGTGCTGCGCGTCGACGGCGAGCGCTCCGACTACCGCTTCCGGTGGGGGGCGAGCCGCAACATCCTGGTCCTGCAGGGAGCCGATCTGGACAACGCCGCACTCGAGTTCGTGCGCGTGCGCAGCACCGAACGCGCACCCGACAAGCCGGCCAGAGCCTCGGCCTCCTCGGGAGAACTCGTCGGCAACTGGCTGCACCGCAGCGCCGACGGCGCCCGCGAACTCGCCTACACCTTCCGCGAGGACCACACCTACGTGCGCGCCCGGCAGGCCGACGGGGTGCGCGTGCTCGAAGAGGGACTGTGGGACCTGCAGGGCGAGCGCCTCACGCTGCTTCCCCTCGAGGGCCCGGTCGAACTCTACCGCGTCCGGTTCGAGCAGCAGCGCATGCGCCTCACCCGCAACACCGCCCACGGGCACCACGTCAGCTTCACCTTCCACCGCACCGGCGTCGAGGTCGCCGCCGCCGTGCTTCCCCACTGATCCACTCCCTCTCCGCGGGATCGGCGCGAGCCGAACCCAAGGAACCTCTCTCTCCAGTGCCGCGCGCGTGCGCGGCACTTTTTAATGAGCTGTGCAGCCAGTTGTGGACGTGGGTTGGCGCAGCGCGGGCGTCCCGCGTGTTGTGAGCACGGAGGGGGGAGGGGGGCGCCGCCGATGGTCGGGGAAAGGGTGGCGCGCGACGGTGCAATGCCATACCTGAACGGGGCTGGTGCGGGCGGGGATAAACCCCGCCCCTACA
>RFJN01000016.1 GCA_003694875.1 Planctomycetota bacterium
CCGCACCGGCTGCCGGCTCCGCCGCCCCGCCCGAACTCACCGAGGCGCAGCGCGCCCTCGCGCGCGCGCTGCTCGCGGCCGGTCCCGTCACGGCCGAGTGGGTCGGCGAGCAGCTTGCACGCGCGGGCAAGCTCGGCACGGTGATCGGCAAGGCGCTCGAGCAGACCGGCTACGTGAGCCGCGAGGCGCTGTACGCGACGCTGATCGCGCACCACCGGGTGCCGAAGCTCGATCTGCGTGCGGTGCGCATCCCCACCGAGACGCTCGGCGAGATCCCCGAGCCGCTCGCGCGCGCCCACCGCTTCCTGCCGCTCGAGCGGGTGGGCGATCTGCTCGTGATCGTGGGGCCGTCGATCCACGACGTCGCGGCGATCGAGGCGATCCGTTCGGCGACCGGCTGTCGGCTCGCGCTCGTGCAGTGTCCGGAGGAAGGCTTCGACGAGCTCGTGGAGGCGTCCTACCGCCGCTGGCGGGAGGCGCAGCCGCGCACCCGCGAGATCCCCGACGCACATGCCGCCTCGCTGCTCGGCCGCCGTCTGCCGGCGCAGCAGGCGAGCGAGGCCGAGATGGCGGCGAGCCGTCCGCTCGGACGCGCGCCTCGCAGCGCACGCTGGTCGTGGCGCTACGGTTCGACCGGCCCGGTACCCGCGGTGGAACTCGACTGACCGCGGCGCCGCGGCGCCCGCAGGCCAGGGGGAGGGAGGGTCGTGGACAACGCCGAGATCGCCGCGCACCTCGAGCAGCTCGCCGACCTGTCCGAGATCGCGGGCGAGAACCCCTTCAAGGTGCGCGCCTACCGCGCGGCCGCGGCCCGCATCCGCGACCTTCCCACCCCGGTGCAGGAGCTGTTGCGCGAGGGCGGACTCGAGGCGCTCGAGCAGCTTCCCGGCATCGGGGAGCGGATCGCGACCAAGATCGTGCAGTTGCTCGAGACCGGCGAGATCGAGGCGCTGCGCAAGCTGCGCGAGCGCGTGCCGGTGGGGCTGCTCGATGTGCTCGCGATCGAGGGCGTCGGTCCGAAGAAGGCGCGCGCGTTCTGGCAGCAGCTCGGGATCACGAACGTCGACGAGCTCGAGCGCGCGGCACGGGCGGGCAAGCTGCGCACGCTGCCGGGCATGGGAGAGCGCAGCGAACGCAAGATCCTTGCGGCGATCGAGCGCTGGCGCGCCCACCAGGGCCGCTACCTGCTGCCGGACGCCGAGGCGGACATGCGGCGGGTGCTCGCGGCGATCCGCGAGACGGGCGACGCGCACCGACTCGAGGCGGCGGGCTCGCTGCGGCGTCGACGCGAGACGATCGGCGATCTCGACGTGCTGGTGTCGGCCTCGCGCAGCGACCGCATCATGGAGGCGGTGCGCGCCCTGTCGCGCGAGGTGCTGGGCCTGGGCGAGACGCGTGCGGCGGTGGTGTTGCGCTCGGGCATGCACTGCGACGTGCGCGTGGTGGACGATCGCAGCTGGGGCTCGGCGCTGCACTACTTCACCGGTTCGAAGGCGCACAGCGTGGCGCTGCGCGGTCTCGCACGCTCGCAGGGGCTCACGATCAACGAGTACGGGGTCTTCCGGCTGCGCGAGGACGGAACTGCGGGCGAACGGATCGCCGGGGACGAGGAGCCGGAGGTGTTCCTCGCGCTCGGACTCGACTACATTCCGCCGGAGCTGCGCGAGAACCGCGGCGAGATCGAGGCGGCGGCGGCGGGAACGCTGCCGGTGCTGATCGAGCGGGCGGATGTGTGCGGCGACCTGCACGTGCACACCACCTGGAGCGACGGGCGCGAGAGCATCGAGACCATGGCACGCGCGGCGATCGAGCGCGGCCACCGCTACATCGCGATCACCGACCACTCGGCGCGGCTCGCCATGACGGGGGGTCTCGACGCAAAGCGTCTGCGCGAGCAGTGGCGCGAGATCGAGGCGGCGCAGCGCAGCGTGGGCGACGCGATCCGGCTGCTGCGCGGGATCGAGGTGGACATCCTCGAGGACGGCACGCTGGACATGCCGGCGGACGCGCTCGCCGAGCTCGACGTGGTGGTGGCGAGTGTGCACTCGCACTTCGGCCAGGACCTCGAGACCATGACGGCGCGGCTTCTTCGCGCGATCGAGTCGGGACGAGTCGATATCCTCGGCCACCCCACGGGGCGGCTGCTGTTGCGTCGTGATCCGTACGCCTTCGACCCCGAGCGCGTGTTCGCCGCGGCGAAGGCGGCGGGGGTGGCGCTCGAGATCAACGCCTCGCCGTTGCGGCTCGATCTGTCCGACACCCTGGCGAAGGCGGCGCACGAGGCCGGTTGCGCACTCGTGATCAGCACCGACGCCCACCACCCCACCCACCTCGACTTCCTGCGCTACGGGGTGGACGTGGCGCGTCGGGGCTGGTGCGAGCGTCGGCACGTGCTCAACACCGAACCCGATCCGGAGCGACTGCTCGCCCGGCTGCACGAGGGCCACCGATGAGCGGCAAGCGTTCGCACGGCCACACCGACGACGACCTCGAGGCGCTGCGTCGGCGCGCCGAAGAGCTGCGTCGCGAGATCGCCGAGCACGACCGGCACTACTACCTCGAGGACGCGCCGGTCATATCGGACGCCGAGTACGACCGGCTCCTGGACGAGCTGATCGCGATCGAGACGGCGCACCCGGAGCTGATCACGCCCGATTCGCCCACGCAGCGGGTGGGACCGCCGGAACTGGTGACCGAGTTCCGACCGGTCGAGCACGCGCTGCCCATGCTCAGCCTCTCCAAGGTGACGAGCGAGAGCGAGTTCCACGACTGGATCGGGCGCATCCGGCGCCAGCTCGGTCTGCCGGCCGACGCCCCGCTGCCGTGCCACTTCTGCTGCGAGCCCAAGTTCGACGGGCTGAGCGTGGAGCTGGTCTACGAGAACGGCGAGTTCACCCTCGGTTCGACGCGCGGCAACGGGCTGGTGGGCGAGGACGTGACGCTGAACCTGCGCACGATCCGCTCGATCCCGCGGCGTCTGGAGCGCCGCGGCGGGCACGAGCCGCCGCGGCTTCTCGAGGTACGCGGCGAAGTGTACATGCCGATCGCGGCGTTTCGCAAGCTCAATCGCGAGCTCGAGAAGGCGGGCGAGCGGGTGTTCGCCAACCCGCGCAACGCCGCCGCCGGTTCGCTGCGCCAGAAGGATCCCCGGGTGACCGCCCGCCGTCCGCTCGCCTTCTACGCCTGGGGCATCGGACGCTGGCCGGACAACCCGCACCCCACCCACAGCGCGACCATGCGCGCGCTCGCGCGCTTCGGCTTTCCGGTCTACGAGGACAGCTGCGTCTCGAAGGATCCGAAGCGCGTCGCCGCCTACCACGCGCGGCTGCTCGAGCGGCGGGCGTCGATGCCGTTCGAGATGGACGGCACGGTGGCGAAGGTGGACGAGTACGCGATCCAGCGGGAACTCGGCCAGGTGGCGCGCTCTCCGCGCTGGGCGATCGCGTGGAAGTTCCCGCCGATCCAGCGCGAGACGCGGCTGCTGGATATCGGGATCAGCGTGGGGCGCACCGGCGCTCTCACGCCGTTCGCGATCCTCGAGCCGGTCGAGATCGCCGGGGCGATCGTGCGGCGGGCGAGCCTGCACAACTTCGACGAGATCGAGCGCAAGGACATCCGGATCGGCGACTGGGTGTGGGTCGAGCGCGCCGGGGACGTGATCCCCTACGTCGTGGGGCCCATCGTCGAGCGGCGCACCGGCAAGGAGCGCCGTTTCGTGCCCCCCACCCACTGTCCGGTCTGCGGCGCGCCGGTGGACCGCGCCCCGGGCGAGGCGACCGCGTACTGCACGGGCGCGAGCTGCCCCGCGCAGCGGGTGCAGCGACTGGTGTACTTCGCCTCGCGCACCGGCATGGACATCGAGGGGCTCGGCGAGAAGCTCGCCACGCAGCTCGTCGAGCGGGGACTCGTCGAGGACGTGGGCGATCTGTACTTCCTGCGCAAGGAGCAGCTGCTCGAGCTCGAGCGCATGGGGGAAAAGAGCGCGGACAACCTGCTCGGCGCGATCGAGCGCTCGAAGCGCCAGCCGCTGTCGCGGGTGCTCACCGCGCTCGGGATCCGACACGTCGGGCCGACGGTCGCGCGGCTGCTCGTGCGCCACTTCCCGTCGATCGACGCGCTCGCCGCCGCGAGCGAGGAGCAGCTCGCCGCGATCCCGCAGATCGGGCCGGTGGTCGCCCACAGCGTGCGCACCTTCTTCTCCTCGGAGCGCAACCGCGAGGTGATCGAGAAACTGCGCCGCGCGGGCGTGCAGCTCGAGGAGGCCACGACGCACGAGGGTCCGCGTCCGTTCGAGGGCAAGACCGTGGTGGTGACGGGGCGGCTCGAGCGCTGGACGCGCAGCGAGATCAAGGAGTTTCTCGAGCGGCTCGGGGCGCACGTGGCGAGCAGCGTCTCGAAGCGCACCGACTTCGTGCTCGCGGGCGAGGACCCCGGCAGCAAGCTCGATCGCGCCCGCGAACTCGGCCGCCCCGTGCTCGACGAGCAGGCGTTCGTGGCCGAGCTGCGCAAGCTCGGCATCGACCCGGACCCCGGCGTTGAACCGACCGGTCAAGCGTAGGATTCTCCCACGATCCGCGCCGTAGGATTTCACCACAACACCCTGATGCCCCCTTGTCCGACAGGGAGTTGCGTCGGCACACAGGTTGCTTCCCGAGGTCTGCACGCCATGTGTTCCTCGCAGACCGTGGAGGGGACCGTCATGACAGCGACGCGGATCGAACCGCAGCAGTGGCGCGAGATCGAGGCGCTGCTTCCGAAGCCGCGCGGGCGCCGGGGCCGGCCGTGGCGCGACCACAAGCAGGTGATCGAGGGCATTCTCTGGAAGCTCGAGACCGGAGCGCCCTGGCGCGATCTGCCGCGGCAGTACGGACCGTGGCAGACCGCCTACGACCGCTTCACGCGCTGGGGCCGCGACGGCACTTGGGACCGGATCATGGCGGTGCTCGAACGCACCGAGCCCGCCGCCGCCCCGTGTGCGCCCGTGCTGCGCCCGTTCGAGCTGCGCCGGCCCGTGCACACGGGCCACGCGCCGTCGCCGCACCGCCGTCGTCTCGGCGCCTGAGGCGGGCGATCAGCTCCCGATCCCGTAGCGGCGCAGCTTGGCGTACAGGGTGGTGCGATCGATCCCGAGCATGCGCGCCGCCTTCGTCTTGTTGCCGTCCGCGGCCTCGAGCGCCCGCACGATCTGCCGGCGCTCGCTCTCCTCGAGCGTGAGCACCCCCCCGGACGCCTCCTCGCCCGCCCCCGCCGCCGCCCGCACCTCGGCGGGCAGCGCCTGCGGAGCCACGACCTCGTCGCGGCAGAAGATCAGACAGCGCTCGACGATGTTGCGCAGCTCCCGCACGTTGCCCGGGAAGCGGTAGCGCTCGAGCACCGCGAGCGCCTCGTCGCTGAACCGCTTGACGGGCGTGGGGATGCGCACCCGCAGCTCCTCGAGGAACAGCTTCACGAGCGGCTCGATATCCTCGGTGCGCTCGCGCAACGGCGGCAGCCGGATCTCGACCACCCGCAGCCGGAACAGCAGATCCTCGCGGAACCGGCCCTCGCGCACGAGCGCGTCGAGGTCGCGGTGGGTCGCGGCGACAAACCGCGCGCGCGCCCGCAGCGTGTCGCGTCCGCCGAGCCGCACGAACTCGCGCCGATCGATCGCGCGCAACAGCTTCGCCTGCGCCTCGAGCGGCAGTTCCCCGACCTCGTCGAGAAACAGCGTGCCGCCCCCCACGAGTTCGAGCTTGCCGAGCTTGCGCGCCACCGCTCCCGTGAACGCCCCGCGCTCGTGGCCGAACAGCTCCGACTCGAGCAGCGCCGGCTCGAGCGTGGCGCAGTTGATCACGAGAAACGGCTCGTCGCGCCGCCCGCTCAGCCGGTGCAGCGCCTCGGCCACGAGCTCCTTGCCGGTGCCGCTCTCGCCGGTGACCAGCACGGTGGTGTCGAGCGGCGCGCAACGCTCGACCAGCGCGGAGATCTCCTCGAGCGCCCGGCTCCGGCCCACCATGTAGCGCGTCTTGCCGACGCCGGTGGGACGCGCGCCGAGCAGCGTCTGCGCACCCGGATCGTCGGTCACCGAGGCCCACTCGCTCGCGAGCCGCCCCGTCTCGTCGGCTGCACTGGCGGTCAGCCG
>RFJN01000137.1 GCA_003694875.1 Planctomycetota bacterium
ATGGCTCGTTGTCGATCTTCCGCTCGCATGGGGGCAAGGATAGCGGGGCGGCGTGTCGCCGACAATCGGGGCCGCGCACGCGGCCGATCAGCGCAGCGGCTTGCGCAGGATCATGAGCCGCTCACGACCGAGCCGCCGCGGAATGGAGTCGGGCGGCTGCTCCTCGTGCACGAGTTCGAACGCGCCGCGTCCGCGCAGAAACAGTCGCGATACATCCTCGCGTCGCACGCGATACGGCGGCCCGTTCTCGCCGGGATCGCTCGCGGGAAACCACAGCCCGACGAGCAGTCCCCCCGGTCGCAGGATGCGCTCCACCACCTCGCGGTATTCCCCGCGACGCTCGGGGTGGATCGCGCAGAAGCAGGTGTACTCGACCACCGCGTCGAACACGCCCGCGTACGGCTCGCCGAGTTCGAAGAGGTCGGCGCGCTGGAAGCGGCAGCGCTCGCCGAGACCGGCAGCGCGGGCCCGCTCGTTGGCGGCGCGTACCGCCGGCGCGGCGAAGTCGAACCCCATGACGTGGTAGCCCGCCCGCGCCCAGTCCAGTGCGTCGTGGCCCGGTCCGCTGCCCACGAATGCAACCTGCTCGACGCCGGCGAGCAACTCTCGGTCGCGCGCCACGCGCACAAGCGGTGGCACGGGGCCACCGGCGTCCCAGCCCGGCTCCCCTTCCTCGTAGCACCGCTCCCAGAACGCGGGATCGTCCTCGTTGAACTGCACCTCGCGCATGGCCCTCCACCCCGACGACCGCCGGTGCCGGCCGCCCACCGGACGACCGGCGTCGGTCAGGATAGGGCAGCTGCGCGGCGGCGCAACCGCTCAGCGCTTGCGGTCGAGCTTCGGTGCGAGAGCGGGGTGTGTGGACGCCGGCTTCACGATCACCACCTTCTTCTTCTTTTTCGGAGGCGGGCCCGTGCGCACGGTGGTCCGGCAGCCGGTGACGCCGAAGGCCAGGGCGGTGCCGAGTGCGGCGGCGAGCAGCGAGAGGCTGCGGACGGGAGACGGGCTACGGCGCGTGGGTCGTGACACGGCGGCTCTCCTTTCGCGTTGCGCGGTTGGCGGGAGCCCGCGAACGGCTCGAACGCGAGCGCTCCCGGTGGGGCGAACGCGCGGTGCGGTCGCGGGTTCCGTTCGAGATATCGACACCGCGAGCGTGCGACGCGAGCCCGGGCTTCGGGCAGCGATCGGAGCGCGACGCGGCCGCCGTGTTGCGCCGGGGCCGGCAGCGCCGCTACGATACCGCGCTCGCGGCCGCACGCGCGGGCAGCACCGGGGAGAGAACGCCATGTCGAGCAGCGACATTCCGATCGAACGCATCGCCAACACGATCCGGGTGCTCACGATCGACGCGGTCGAGGCCGCGCGCTCGGGCCACCCCGGTCTGCCCATGGGCATGGCGGAGGCGGCGACGGTGCTGTGGACGCGCTTTCTGCGCCACGACCCCGCCCGCCCCGACTGGCCGGATCGCGACCGGTTCGTGCTGTCGGCGGGCCACGGCTCCATGCTGCTGTACTCGCTGCTGCACCTCAGCGGCTACGACCTGCCGCTCGAGGAACTCAAGCGCTTCCGGCAACTCGGCAGCCGCACACCCGGCCATCCCGAATACGGGCACACCCCGGGGGTGGAGACGACCACCGGCCCGCTCGGGCAGGGCTTCGCCAACGGGGTGGGCATGGCGATCGCCGAGCGGTTTCTCGGCGCCTGGTGCAACAGCGACGAGCACGCGATCGTCGACCACTACACCTACGGGATCGTGAGCGACGGCGACCTCATGGAGGGGGTGGCGGCGGAGGCGGCGAGCCTCGCGGGGCACCTCGGACTCGGCAAGCTGATCTACCTGTACGACGACAACCACATCACGATCGACGGCAAGACCGATCTCGCGTTCACCGAGAGCGTCCCGGACCGGTTTCGCGCCTACGGCTGGCAGGTGATCGAGCTCGAGGACGGCGCCGATCCGGAGCAGGTCGCGGACGGGATCGAGCGGGCGCGTGCGGACCGCGAACGGCCGAGCCTGATCGTGTGTCCCACCGTGATCGGCCGCGGCAGCCCGAGCTACGAGGGCACGAGCGCGATCCACTCCGATCCGGTCGGGCCGGAGGAGGTGCGGCGGATCAAGCAGCGGCTCGGCTGGCCGGTCGACCGGAGCTTCCACGTGCCCGATGACGTGCGGGCGTGGTTCGAGGGGGCGCGCCAGCGGCTCGCGGCCGAACGGGCGCGCTGGGAGCAGCGCTTCGAGGCGTGGCGAGGCGCCGAGCCCGAGCGCGCGGCGTGCTGGGACGCGGCGTGGACGCGCCGGCTGCCGGACGATCTGCTCGACCGCATGCCGCGGTTCGAGGGAGAACTCGCCACGCGCGCGGCCTCGGGCAAGATCCTGCAGGTGCTCGCCGCGGCGCTGCCGACGCTGCTCGGCGGCTCGGCGGATCTCACCCCGTCGAACAAGACGTGGATCGAGGGCGGCGGGGTCCAGAGCCGCACCGAACCCGGTGGGCGCAACATCCACTTCGGCGTGCGCGAGCACGCCATGGGTGCGGCGGTCAACGGCATGGCGCTGCACGGCGGGCTGCGGCCGTACTGCGGCACGTTTTTCGTCTTCAGCGACTACATGCGTCCCGCGATCCGCATGGCGGCGCTCATGGGCGTGCCGAGCGTGTTCGTGTTCACGCACGACAGCATCTTCGTGGGCGAGGACGGCCCGACCCACCAGCCGGTCGAGCACCTCGCGTCGCTGCGCGCCATGCCCGGGCTGCACGTCGACCGGCCGGCGGACGGTACCGAGACGATCGCGGCCTGGCTCGCCGCCCTCGAGCGCACCGACGGCCCGAGCGCGCTCGCGCTCACCCGCCAGAAGGTGCCGCAGCTCGAGGGCACGCGCGTGGACGGGGCGTTGCGGGGCGGCTACGTGGTGCGGGCGTGCGAGGGCGAGCCCGATCTGGTGCTGATCGGCACCGGATCGGAGCTGCAGCTGTGTCTCGGCGCGGTCGAGCCACTCGAGAGCGAGGGCTGGCGGGTGCGCGTGGTGAGCCTGCCGTGCTTCGAGCGGTTCTTCGCCCAGCCGCCGGACTACGTCGCGAGTGTGCTCGGACGCCCCGAGCTGCCGCGGCTCGCGGTGGAGGCGGGCGTGTCGCAGCCGTGGTGGCGGATCGTGGGACCGGCCGGACGGGTGATCGCCCAGGAGCGCTTCGGGGCGTCGGCGCCCTGGAAGGCGCTCGCCGAGCACTTTGGCTTCACCGTGCAGCGCGTGGTGCTCGAGGCGCGCGAGCTGCTCGGGGTGCGGGTGCCGGGCGGCGACCGGGGCTGAGCGCCGCCCTTCCCCCAAGGGTGTCGGCCCGCGGGCCGATACCTCGGGAGGAGGGAGGGCGTCACGATGCGAGAGGCGGTGTGCTACGTCGCGCTGGTGGTGTGCCTCGCGTCGGGCTACGTGCCGGGCGCGAGCCTGGAGAGGGAGCAGGGCAGAGAGCCGCGGGCGGTGCGACACGACGACCAGGAGTTCGAGAGGCCTGCGCCGACCGAGGCCGCGACGCGCGCGGACGAGGACGGCCTGCAGGACGGCACCGGGCGCGTGATCGCGCGGCGCTGAGCGGCGGGGCGGACGGAAGGAGAGAACCCGCATGGCGAACGAGGGCCGCTACGGGGTCGTTCTGGGGGTGGCGAACCGCCGCTCGATCGCGTGGGCGATCGCGCGACGTCTGGCGGCCGAGGGCGTGACCCTCGGCTTCTTCGTGCTCGACGAGCGCACCGAGCGCAAGGTGGCGCCGCTCGTCGAGGGGCTCGGCGGCGCGCACCGGATCGTGCGCTGTGACGTGACCTCGGACGAGCAGCTCGATGCGGCGTTCGCCGCCCTCGACGCGGCGTGGGACGCGCCGCTGTCGCTGTGCGTGCACAGCGTGGCGTTCGCGCGGCGCGAGGATCTCGAGGGAGCGTTCCTCGACACATCGCGCGACGGCTTCCGGATCGCGCTCGAGGTGAGCGCGTACTCGCTCGTCGCGGTGGCGCAGCGGGCGGCCTTGCGCATGCGCGATGGGGGCGCGATCGTGACCCTCAGCTACCTCGGCGCCGAGCGGGTGGTGCCGGGCTACAACGTCATGGGCGTGGCGAAGGCGGCGCTCGAGGCGTCGTGTCGGTATCTGGCGCACGATCTCGGACCGCGCGGCATCACGGTCAACGCGATCAGCGCCGGACCGATCCAGACGCTGAGTGCGCGCGGGATCCGCGGCTTCGGACGCATGCTCGAGCACGTGGCGCAGCGCGCACCGCTCGGGCGCAACGTCACGGTCGAGGAGGTGGCCGCGACGGCGGCGTTCCTGCTCGGGCCGGAGGCGCGCGCGATCACCGGCGAGGTGATCCACGTCGACGCCGGGTACCACGCCCTGGGCATGTGATGGAG
>RFJN01000138.1 GCA_003694875.1 Planctomycetota bacterium
ATCGGATCGTGGTGTTCGGCGGCGCGGACGCAAGCGGCGACCCGCTCGCCTCGATCGTCTGGGCGCCGCTCGATCTGTCCGCTGCGTTCACGCCGCTGCAGGACGCGGCGGGCGATCCGATCGAGCTGTCGGTCGCGCGCCGCGACGCCGGCTCGGTGACGATCGGCACGAGCGAGCTGTGGATCGCGGGCGGCCGCGGCGCGCGCGGCCCGCTCGATCTCGTGGAGCGGCTGCAGCCCGAACTCGGCGTGATCCGGACGCTCTCCACCCCGCTGCTCTCGGCGCGCGGCGGGCTCGCCGGCCTCGTGCTCGGCAACGGCGCGGTGCTGTTCGCCGGCGGCGGATCGGCCGAACTCGAGTTCGCCCGGCCGCGGCTGCCGCTCACCGCCGGGCCGCAGACGGTGCTGCCCGAGATCGCGCCGCCGGACGCGCGCGCGCAGCACGGCGCGTGCCCGCTCACCGGCGGCACGGTGCTGATCGCGGGCGGGACCGACGGGATCGTCGACGGGGGCGCGCTGCGGGTGCTCGCCGGTGCGCAGCGCTTCGATCCGGCCGCCTCCGCCGTGCAGCGCGTGACCCCGACCGCGGGAGCGCTGCAGCAGCCGCGCCGGCTGCACACCCTCACGCCGCTGCCGGACGGCGGCGCGCTCGTGGCCGGCGGACTCGACGCCGCCGAGCAGCCGCTCGCCTCGCTCGAGCGCTACCGCCCGGTCGAGGACGACTTCGTGCTGCTCGCCGCGACGCTGCCCGCGCCGGTCTCGCGCCACCGCGCGGTCGCGCTTCTCGACGGGCGGGTGCTGATCACCGGGGGCCGCACCGCGAGCGGCACGACCGCGACCGCGTGGATCTTCGATCCGAACACCGAGAGCGTCACCGCGACCGCCGCCATGGGCCGCCCGCGCGAAGGCCACGTGCTCCTGCGGCTCGCGGACGGCCGGGTACTCGCCGCCGGCGGCTGGGACACCGCGGCCGGCAGCGCGGCCGACGACGCCGAGCTGTGGGATCCGGCCACCGAGAGCTGGAGCGTCGTGGGGGGCGATCTCGGCGGCGGCCGGTTCGAGATCGCGGCCGCGGTGCTGAGCACCGGCGAGGTGCTGCTCGCCGGCGGCCGCAGCGCGCCGGGGGCCGCCCCCGTCGACACGGTCGCGGTCTTCTCCCCGGCCACCGACAGCCTGACGGTGAAGCCCACCGGCCTCGCGACCGCGCGCGCGCGCGCCGCCGCGGTCCCCGACGCGAGCGGGGCCGCGCTCGTGCTCGGCGGCGAGACGGGGCCGCCGCTCACCCCGGGCGAGCCCGCCGCGGCGGTGACCGCGAGCGTGGAGCGCTACGATCCGAGCGGCGACGGGGCGAGCACCGTCCCGGCGGACCCGGACCTGCCGGCCCCCTGTGCGGCCGCCGCGGTGCTGCCGCTGCCCGACGGCCGCTGGCTGCTCGTGGGGGGCACGGGCCCCGCGGGCGTGGTGCGGGCGGCCGCCGAACAGGTCGTGCCGTGAGCGGCTCGGACGAGGGCGCGCGGCCGCAGCCGGCGCCTGTCGGATCGTGGCAGACCGTGGTCACCGCGCGCGAGCCGGTCGGTCCGCGCGCGGTGCTGCTGACCGTGCTGCTGCCCGGCCGGGCGCTGCCGCTCGCGCCCGGTCAGTTCGTCATGGCGCGCGCCTGGTCCGCTCCCGACCCGCTGCTGCGGCGGCCGCTCGCTCCCTTCGACGTCCGGGTGCGCGCGGACGGCACCCAGCTCGATCTGCTCGTGGTGGCGGGCGGTCGCGGCACGCGCCGGATCGCAGCGCTCGAGCCCGGGGCGACGCTCGATCTGCTCGGTCCGCTCGGCCGCGGCTTCGGCCCGCTGCCCGCCGGGCGGCCGGTGTGGCTCGTGGGCGGGGGCGTGGGAGTGGCGCCGCTGCACCACATGGTGGCCGAACTCGTGCGCCGCGAGGAGGCAGAGCGCCTCTCGCGGCTGCACGTGGTACTCGGGGCACGCAGCGGCGAGGCGCTGTTCGGCCGCGAGGCGTTCGAGGCCGCGGGGCTGCCGGTGCTGCTCGCGACCGACCGCGGGGACGTGGGGCTGCGCGGCACCGCGATCGACGCGCTCGCGCAACGGCTCGCCCATGCAGACGACGGTTCCGCAATCCCCTACGTCTATGGCTGCGGTCCCGAGCCCATGCTGCGGGCGCTCGTGGCGCTGTGCCGTGAACGCGGCTGGCAGGGCGAGGTGTCGGTCGAGCGCTACATGGCGTGCGGCTTCGGGGTGTGCTTCACCTGCACCTGCGAGGTGCGGGAGCCGGACAGGGGGCGGGTGCACCGGGTGCGCTCGTGCCTCGAGGGACCGGTGTTCCCGATCGAGCGGCTGGCGTGGTGATCCCGCCACGGCGGGCGTGCCGATGACAGAAGCCCGCGCCGGACGACGCGGGCTTCTGCTGCGTGGGGCCGGCGAATGTGTTCGCGCGGGCCTCAGCTCTCCTTCTTGATCTCGATCTTGCGCACCTTCTCCTGCTCGGCCGCACTCTTGGGCAGCTCGACCGTCAGCACGCCGTTGTGGAACTTCGCGCTCACGTGCTCGGCGTCGATCTGCTCCGGCAGCGGGATCGTGCGCGAGAACTGCCCGTAGCGGATCTCGGAGTGGTACACCCCCTCCTTCTCCTCCTCGAGCTCCTGCTTCTTCTCGCCCGAGATCACGAGCGCATCATCGGTGAGCGAGACCGAGATGTCGTTCTCGTCGAGTCCGGGCAGTTCGGCGAGCACGGTGTACTTGCCCTCGTCCTCGCGCACCTCGATCTTGGGGCTGAAGGTGGCGAGTTCGCCGAACGGCGTCCCGAAGCTGCCGAAGCCCTCGCCGCGCCACAGCGCCTCGAAGGCGCGGTTGAGGTCGCGCTGCAGGGCGAGCAGCGGGTGCTCGGTCTCGCTGCGCTCGGGCGTGAGCGCGCTCGAACGCGAACGACGGATCAGGTTCCGCAGTGCCATGGTCGTCTCCTCCCTTCTGGTCTCCCGACGCGCGGCCGGGGCGCGCGGGGCCGCACGCCCCACGCTCCCCGCCGCGACCTCTCTCTCCTGCGCCGGCGAACGCGCGCCTCACTCGGTCTTGACGGTGATACGCCGCGCACTCGGCTTCGCCTTGGGCAGCACCAGCGTGAGCACCCCGTCCTTGAGCCGGGCGTCGATCTTGCTCTCGTCGACCGGCTCGCGCAGCCGGAACGAGCGCTGGAAGTCGACCGGCTGGAACTCGGCGCGCGCGAGCTCGAAGCCCTGCGGGGTCTCGATCTGCTGGCTCGCCTCGATCGTGAGCACCCCCTCGTCGAAGGTCAGCTCGAGATCCTTGTCCGATACGCCGGGCAGGTCGGCATAGATGTAGAGGTTGTCCGAGGTCTCGTAGACGTCGACCGCGGGCGCGAGCACCGGCCGCGCCTCGCTGCGTTCGGCGGTCACGGCCTGCGCACCACCGGTCGTGGCCATTTCGGTCCGTCCCTGGTTTGCCATCACGCGCCCTCCCCCTGCGTGTTGATCTTGATCCGACGCGGCTTGTCCTGCTCGTGCCGCGGCAGCTCGATCCGGAGCACGCCACCGGTGTAGCTCGCCTTGACCGCGTCGGTGGCGATCGGAAACGGCAGCCGCAGCGAACGCACGAACTTGCCGTACGGCCGCTCGCTCATGTGCACCGTCGCGCCCTCGGGCAGCTCGGGCTGCTTGCGCTCACCGCTGAGCCGCAGCACCTGCTCCTGCACCGTCACGTCGAGCGAATCGGCGTCGACCCCGGGCAGCAGCACGTGCACCACCAGCCCGTGCTCGTGCACCCACACGTTGAGCGGCGGCCACGGTGCCGTGCGGGCGCGCGCGGTGCCGAACAGCGTCGGCAGCGGCAGGTCGAACAGACGACGCAGCTCGTTCTCCCACGTCGTGGGCCACGCGAGCGCCGGTCCCCACAGTCCGTTCATGGTCTTCCTCCTCTCTCGGAATGTCTCCCTCCCCGGTCCCCCACCGGGAAGCGTCTCGCGGGGCCATTGAGCAAAGAAGGGACCGATGGCAAGAACTTTTTTGGATTTTTTACAACCTGCCGTGTCATCCCGGGTTTCGTCGACTCCACCCAGGCGTGTGCGGCGTCCGGCCGCCACAGTGGCAGCGCGACCGCGCGGCCCGCTGCCAGCACCGGCCGATTGCCGGGTGTGGTACACTGCGCGGCTTGCATGCGAGAGCGATGAGGAGAACGCCCATGCGCGAGGTCGTGATCACCGCCGCCGCCCGGACGCCGATCGGCCGGTTTCTCGGTTCGTTGAAGGACATTCCCGCACCGAAGCTCGGCGCCCACGCGATCCGGGCGGCACTCGAGCGCTCGGCGCTGCCGCCGGAGGCGGTCGACGAGGTGATCCTCGGCTGCGTGCTGCAGGCGGGCCTCGGGCAGAACCCCGCGCGGCAGGCGCAGATCGGCGCCGGGATCCCCGCCGAGATCGGCGCGTTCACGATCAACAAGGTCTGCGGCTCCGGTCTGAAGGCGGTCGCCCTCGGTGCGCAGGCGATCCGCGCCGGCGACGCCGACGTGATCGTGGCCGGCGGCATGGAGAACATGTCGCGCGCGCCGCACCTGCTATTCGGTGCGCGCACCGGCATCCGGCTCGGGCACGCCGAGCTGCGCGACGCCAACATCCACGACGGACTGTGGGACGTCTACAACGACTTCCACATGGGCGCGACCGCCGAACTCGTCGCGCGCGAGTACGGGATCGGCCGCGAGGAGCAGGACGCGTTCGCGCTCGTGTCGCACCAGCGGGCGCACGCCGCGACCGAGCGGGGGCGGTTCCGCGACGAGATCGTTCCGATCGAGATCCCGCAGCGCAAGGGGGATCCGATCGTGCTCGACCGCGACGAGGCGATCCGGCCCGACACCTCGCTCGAGAAGCTCGCGCGGCTGCGGCCCGCCTTCGAGAAGAACGGAACGGTGACCGCCGGGAACGCGCCCGGGCTCAACGACGGGGCGGCCGCGCTCGTGCTCATGGCCGAGGAGGTGGCGCGCGAGCGCGGGATCCGGCCGCTTGCGCGCATCACCGGCTACGCCACCGGCCACCGCGAGCCGGAGTGGGTCATGATGGCGCCGGTGCGCGGGGTGCAGCGGCTCGTCGAGAAGCTCGGCCTCCCGTCCGCGAACGCCTTCGACCTCGTGGAACTCAACGAGGCGTTCAGCGTGGCGGCGATCGCGGTCACGCGCGAACTCGGGCTCGATCCCGACAAGGTCAACCCGGACGGCGGCGCGGTGGCGCTCGGCCACCCGATCGGCGCGAGCGGTGCGCGGATCCTGGTGACGCTGCTGTACGGGATGCGCGAGCGCGGGGCGCGCACCGGTCTCGCCGCGCTGTGTCTCGGCGGCGGCGGCTCGGTCGCCCTCGCCGTCGAGGCGATCGACTGAGCCCGGCGTGACGGTCCCGGGACCAGCGCAGCCGGGCGCGGCGCGCCACCACCGTCCCTTGCCGCCGTTGCGCGCACTCGCGCCGGTGGACCGCGCGCGCTGGACGCGCTCGGTCGAGCGGGCGCTGGCGCGCGCGGGAGCGGACAGCGGGCTGCCGCGCTGGGGTGCACGCTGGGGGCTCGAGGACGAGGCGGCCGAGCGCCTGCTCGAACTCGTCGGACCGGTGCACGGTCCGGGCCTCGGGGTGTGGATCGGAGAGGATCCCGCCGTGGCGGTGGCGCTCACCCGTTCCGGTGCCGCACCGGTGTGGCTCGTTCCGAGCCTCGCCGCCGCGCTCGCGGCGCAGAGGCTGGCCGAACGCGCCCGGGAGGAGGGACAGCGTGCGCTCGAGGCGCAGCTCGCACGCCTTGCGCGCGAGCAGCAGCAGGCCGGCTGGTGGGCGGGCGCCGGCCCCGCGAGCCCGGCCGCCGAGCCGCCCCCCCTCGCCGTGCCGCCCCTCGCGGTGGCCGACCCGCTCGCGCCACCGCTCGCCCCGGGGCGCTGGCACACGCTCGTCGCGGTGGACGTGTTGCCGGGGATCGACGACTGGGAGCGCGCGGTGGCGGGCTGGGCGCAGGCGCTCGCGCCCGAGGGGCGGCTCGTGCTCGGCTCGGTGAGCGAGCGCGATCAGGACGCGCCGGGCTTCCTGTCGCTCGTGGCGCGCACGCTCTGGCCCGGCCTGGTCAGCGGACTGCCGCGCAGCCAGGACCTGACGTGGGTGCTGCATGCGGCGGGGCTGCGCGTGCTGCGCGCGAGTGTGCTGCGCTTGCGGTTGACGCACCAACGGCTCGTCGCGCTCGGCGCCGACCGCGAGGCGCTCGAGCGCGTGCTCGCCGAGGCGAGCGAGAGCGCGCGGGCGGCGTACGAGATCGATGAGGAGGGCATGACATGGCGGTACCAGATGCTGGAAGCGCAGCGGATCGAGACGAACTGAGCCTCGACGCCCCAGTGGCGGTGGTGGGGGCCGGCACCATGGGCAACGGGATCGCGCAGGTCTTCGCGCAGGCGGGCTACGGCGTCACGCTGATCGACGTGGCCGAGCCGCAGCTCGAGCGCGCGCGCGCCACGATCGAGAAGAACCTCGGCCGCCTAGCGAAGAAGGGCAAGATCGATCCGGCCGAGATCCCCGCGGTGCTCGAACGCATCGCGCTGCGCACCGAGCTCGAGGCAGCGGCGAATGCCGCGCTCGTGGTCGAGGCGATCGTCGAGGCGCCCGGGCCCAAGCGGGAACTCTTCGAGCGGCTCGACGCGATCACGCCCCCGAGCACGATCCTCGCTTCGAACACCTCCTCGATCTCGATCACGACGCTCGCGGCGGCGACGGGGCGTGCGGACCGTGTGATCGGCATGCACTTCATGAATCCCGTACCGGTCATGCAGCTCGTGGAGGTGATCCGCGGCGAGGACACCTCGGACGAGACGACGCGGATCGTGGTGGGTACCTGCCGGGTGCTCGGCAAGACGCCGGTCGAGGTGAACGACTACCCGGGATTCGTCTCGAACCGCATCCTGATGCCGATGCTCAACGAGGCGTTCTACTGCGTCATGGAGGGGGTGGCCGAGCGCGAGGCGATCGA
>RFJN01000139.1 GCA_003694875.1 Planctomycetota bacterium
GCCAAACTCAGGGTAGTTGCACGGCCATTTCTCCCTGGAGCCGAAGGCCTTGGCCTGCCCACGAATTGAAATCAACAAAAAATATAGACATAATATTGACTGTTCGGCTCCGAGCAGCTACAGTCCTGTCACACCCAGGTGGAAGGAACACCATGTGCCCAACCATGACCGCGGCCGGTCTCGGTCTTCTCGTGCTGACCTCGTCCGCCTGGGCGGAGCCCGACCCCGTCGAGATTGTCCGGAGGGAGGGCCGCGCCTACGCGGTCGATTCCGGCAAGCACCTCTATACGGAGCACCACGTCGAGCGCTGGGAGGCGGGGCGCCACGTCGCTTCGGAGGTCCTGTACAAGACACCGACGGGGCGGTTGCTATCGCGCAAGCAGATCGATTATCGTCACGGCGTCACCGCGCCGTCCTTCTCCTGCACGGACGTACGCACCGGCTCCTTATCCGCTTCCCGGTGGACGAAGGAGGGCTTCGTGCTGAGCTTCCGCGAGGACCGCTCGTCGCCCCTGGAGTCCGCGAAGCTGGAGGACCCGGGCCGGCTGGTGATCGACGCGGGGTTCGACCACGCCGTGCTCGAGAGCTGGAAGCAGCTGCTCGCGGGGACGACGCTGAAGTTCCGCTTCGCCGTCCCGAGCGAGCTCGACGGGTTCACCCTGACGCTGCGCAAGACCGACATCGTGGTCGAGGACGGGCGGCGCATCCTGCGTCTGCGCATGGAGCCGGACAGCATCTTCGTCAGCCTCTTCGCCGACGCCGTCGTGCTGGACTACGACCTCGAGGGAACGTACCTGCGGCGGTACGTGGGGCTCTCGAACATCAAGGACGATGAAGGCGAGCTCCGCGACGCCCGGATCGAGTTCGGCCCGCTCCGCGTTCGCAAGGAGGTCGCTTCTTTGCTTCGGCCAGCCGGCGGTGGCTCGCGATGAGGGCCGCGGCGCTCACAGCCGAGCCCCTATTCGGGCGCTACGACCCGCGGACGAACCGGAGGTACGCGGTGGCGCTTCTCGTGTGCCACCAGGCCGCATGGTGTGCGCTTGTCCTCGGCGCGCGGGCCGGACCGCTCGCGTACGCAGCCGGCGGCACCCTCGGGGTTCTCGAGATCACAGGCGGGGCCTGGGGTTTCCTGGCGATCGGCGTCGGCTGGGCGCTCGCGATCGCCGTCCTTCTGCGCTCGGTCTCCGGTCCCGGTTCGCGTCGTCGTGGGGCTGATCCCGGAGGCCAGCGACCCCCGGAACGAGACCCTGCCTCTCGCCGGCAACGACGCAGGAGAACGGTGTGTCGCGGCCGTCGCTGAGTTGGTCGGGGGCCGGCGTCGCCGTGGCACTCGTTCTTGCATCGGGGCTCGGTGCTCTGGCTCAGGCTGCGTTCGATCCAGCGCGCCGGGCGGAGGAGTACGCCTACGAGCTCGAGCTGCGCGACGAGGAGACCACCGCGCTCACCGAGGTCCTCAGGTGGCTTGGCCGCGAGCGCCAGGCCATGGCCCAGAAGATCCGCGACGGCGAGATCACGGGCCGCCCGGCCCTCATCGCCGAGCGGCAGCGGATCGCGGAGGGGCTGACCGCGCGTCTCGCGGCTGCCCTCCCTCCCGACAAGGCGAGCGCGGTCGTGGTCGACGATCTGCTGCCCAGCGGCCCTCCCCTCAGTTGGGTGTTGGAGCTCGAAGCGCGTCACACCTTCAAGCAGGGCTTCGAGGAGGGGCCGGGACGCCTCTCGACCACGAGGACGGGCTTCTCGACGAGGTTGCTCCTGCCTCTCGGCAAGGGCCGCCTGGTGTTCTTCCGCCTGGGAGCGCATCGAACGCGCTACGTGATGGAGAACGCCTTCGAGCTCGATCCGCTCTCGGGCGACCCGCTCGAGATCGCCTGGGGTGGCTCGATCTCGCTCGGCGTTCAACCCTCGCTGACCGAGCGGATCTCAGCGCTGGTGGTCGGCAGCGCCCGGATCAACGTCGAGGACGGCGCAGAGGCCTTCGACGGGCTGACCGGCGGCGGCGTCGTCGGGGGGCTCTATCGGTTCAACGAGCAGGTCTCACTGGGTGTCGGGGTGAGCATCCGGACGCAGCTCGAGGATCGGGCCCAGATTGTCCCGATTCCGCTCGTCCAGCTGAACCTCCCGGTGGGGGAGACGTCGGAGATTCGCGTCGGCTTTCCCGACGGAATCCGCCTCGTCCACCGCCCGATCCCGAGTCTCGAGCTGTCGGCCGGGCTCGGGTTCGACGGCGCGTTCGGTACCACTGACACCCGCTTGGACGAGCGCGGGTTCGCTCCCGGCGGGGTGATGCGGACGAGGGCCGTTCCGCTCGAGCTCCGGGCGCAGTGGACCCCGGTTCCGCGACGACTGACGATCTATGGCGGGGTCGGGCTCGTCGTCTATCAGAAGCTGGAGATCGACGATCGCAGCGGGCGCGGGCTCACGGACGATCGCGTAGACCCCGCGCTGTCGCTGTTCCTCGGAGCTCGCCTCTCTCTGTAGCCGACGCCCAGTCGGCCATGCGCGGTCTTCTGACCGTCGCTGGCTGCGGGGCTCGCGCACACAGGGCGGAACGGGCGCCCGTTCTTCGAGTACCGTGGAAGCCCACAGCAAAGGCGTCGGGGAGGCGGGGATGAGCGAGGCGAGCCACGCCGGGGATCGAGCCGACGGGCAGAGCCACCGTCGGTTCCTGGCGATCGCGGCAGCGACCGCCGCAGTCGCGGTCCTGCTGCTGGGGCTCGATCTCGTCTGGCTCGGTGTCGTCGCGAAGGGTCTCTACGATCGCGCGCTGGGACCGCTCCTGCGAGAGCCGGTCCACTGGCCGGCCGCACTCGGCTTCTACGGCTTCTACGTCGGCGCCATCGTTGCGACCGCGGTAGCGACGGCCCGGTCGGTCCGCGTCGCGGCGGCGCGTGGCGCCGCGCTCGGGCTCATCGTCTACGCGAGCTACGAGCTGACGAACTTGGCGGTGATTGCCGGGTGGCCAGCCTCGCTCGTACCGGTCGACGTGGCCTGGGGAGTCGCGCTGACGGGAAGCGTTTCGGCCGGGGGGGCCTGGGTGAAGCTCCGGGTCATGGACAGGCGGTGAGCACGTTCCGCCCCTTGCCGACCCTCGTGCTTCCGGGCGAGTCGTTTGCCGGACGCTGGGGGCGGCGTTCGGTGTCGGTGTCCCTCGTCCTGGTGCTCGCGGCGATCCTCTGGGCTGGAGCGCTCTTTTGGCTGGCGCTCGCGGGGTTCGTCGATCTGGTGCGAGGCGGCGGACGTCGCTGGGGGCGCGTGCGGTGCGTGGGCTTCTTCGGGTTGTTCCTCGCCTGTGAGGTCGCGGGGCTGATCGGGGCGGCGGCCCTTTGGCTGGGGACCGCCGCGGGCGCGCTCGTACGACCCGAGACCTACTTCGCGTGGAACGCGGCGCTTCAGCGCCCATGGTCGGGCGCGTTGTTCTGGGGAGGCGCCCGGATCTTCGGCTTGAAGCTCGCGGTCGAGGGGAACGACGTCGTGCTCCCCGCGCCGTTCATTCTGCTCGTTCGACACTCGAGCACCGCCGACACCGTTTTCGCGGCCGCGCTCGTCGCGAACCCGCACCGGATCCTGCTTCGCTACGTCCTCAAGCGCGAGCTCCTGTGGGACCCCTGTCTCGACGTGGTCGGCCGCCGGTTGCGCAACGCCTTCGTCGACCAATCGGGCCGGAACCCCGCGCGGGAGCTCGAAGCGGTGGCCGGTCTCGCGCGAGGGCTCGGGGACCGTGACGGCGTCCTGATCTACCCGGACGGCACCCGCTTCTCGCCCGCGAAGCGAGCTCGCGTGATCGCGAAGCTGCGCGAGCAGGGAAAGGAAGACGCCGCCTGCGCCGCCGAAGCGCTTTCGCACGTGCTCCCGCCGCGGCCCGGCGGGACGCTCGCGCTGCTCGAGGCCGCACCGGACGCCGATGTCGTGACTCTGGTGCACACCGGCCTCGAAGATGCGTCGAGCTTCAGACGGTTCTGGCGGGGCGCTGTGGTAGGGGCGACGATTCGCGTGCGGTTCTCGCGAGTTCGCGCAGGCGAGATCCCGGCCGGGGACCGCGTCGCGTGGCTGCACGAGCGCTGGGCCGAAGTCGACCGCTGGGTCGAGGCGCAGCGCGCACAGGAAGGGGAGGGCCGGTCGTGAGTATGCCGTGGCTAACGCTGCTACCGGGGAGCGCCGCGGCCGTCGCCGCGATGATGGTAGCACTGTGGCTCACGAGCCTCGTGAAGCGCGACGTGAGCATCGTCGATCCCTGGTGGTCGATAGGCTGCCTCGTCGTAGCAGTCCGCACGGCTCTGGCCAGCGGCCTGACGCCGGGGCGGCTGCTGCTGCTCACGCTCGTGACGCTCTGGGCGCTGCGCCTCTTCTGCTACCTGCTCTGGCGAGGCTGGGGTGAGCCCGAGGATCCCCGATACCAGGCGTTTCGCGAGCGATACGGTCCGGAGCGTTACCGCTGGCTGAGCTTGTTCCAGGTCTTCATGCTGCAAGGGGTCCTGATCCTGATCGTCTCTGCGCCGCTTCAGGTCGCGCTTACAGCGCCGACACCGGACCCGATCCGTTGGAACGACGGGCTCGGGCTCGCCCTCTTCGCGCTCGGGTTCGGGTTCGAGGTCCTCGGGGACTGGCAGCTCGCGCGCTTCAAGTCTGACCCGGCCAACCGTGGTCGCGTTCTCGACCGGGGCGTCTGGCGCCTCACCCGACACCCGAACTACTTCGGTGAAGCCACGCTGTGGTGGGGCCTGTGGCTGTGCGCCGTGGACGCGCCTGGAGGCATCGTGAGCGTGTTCGCCCCTGCGCTCATGACCTTTCTTCTGCTGCGGGTCTCGGGCGTGCCGATGCTAGAAGAACAACTGAAGAAGACCAAGCCCGCGTACGCCGAGTACATCCGTCGGACCTCAGCCTTCTTCCCGCGGCCGCCTCGCGACTGAAGCACTCCGGCCTGGGCAACTGCGTCAGCTCGTCTGCTCGGCGGATCGAAGGCGGTGCAGGCAGCGACGAAGAGGGCGAGATCCCCCCAGCTGTTCGCCGTCGATCCGAACGGCTACGTAATCGAGGTCCAGCGGTTCTTCGGTCCAGGATGAAGCCGTAGGGCGGACGGCCATCGCGAGAACACCGCGTAAGGTCATCGCGAAAACACGGCGCTCTTCTTCTTCGGCTCGTCCTCCTCCGTCTGCGTCCGGCAGCGGTAGAGGGCCAGCGCGTTCTTGCTCGCGAACCACGATGGTGTGGCCGGCGACGGCAAGGTGAGCCCACGTCCGGGCATCGGCGACTCGCGCTTCGTCGAGGACCTGGTAGCTCGAAGGGTCGGCCGCGATCCGGCGCAAGAACCCGCTGTCGTTGAGCGCGAGGAGGCGATCGCCGCGCGCCACCAGAGACCAGTAGTTGTCCCCGGTCGGCGGCGATGTCCAGGCCGGCTCCCCGCGAGCAAGGTCCATGCACACGAACCGGTTCGTGCGGCTGAAGGAATATCGGTGCCCGTCGACCCGCACCGGCGACGTCATGTAGCCCTGCGTGCGGTGATCCCAGAGCTTCTTCGCCGTGAGCTTGCCGTCGCTCGGGTCAATACGCAGGAGCTGCGCCGTGCCGCCGTAGGTGGCGGTGAACACGGTGTCGCCCCGGACCAGCGGCGTGAGATGTTCATGCCGCGAAAGGCCTTGATCGGCCGCCGCCAGCGGACGCTCCCGGTCTCCGGGTCGACACCGGCGAGCTCGGCGCGGGTCTGTACCACCAGCTGGGCCTCGCCTCAGATCTCCGCGAGCACGAAAGACGAGAACGCGCTTTCGTTCATGCCGCCGCCGTCCTCGAGTGCGCGCCACAGGACCTCGCCGGTCTTCTTGTCGAGCTTGACGAGCGAGGCGGCGGCCTGCACATGGACGTAATCGCCGGCGACCAGCGGCGAGCAGCTGAGCCCGAACGCGGGCAGGTCGGTGCCGAACCGTTCCATGAAGTCGCATCGCCATACGACGTCGCCGGTCTTCGCGTCGAGGCAGACGAGCACGTCGCGCATGCCCCCCACGTAGAGACGTTTGCCGGCTTCGTCGTGGGCCGGCGTCGATCGCACCCAGGAGCCGTTCTTCCGCGCGAAGAAGGGCACGCTCATCGACCCGCCCCAGCGCGCGGTCCAGACGGGACTACCCGTCTGCCGGTCGAAGGCGCGCACGATCTCTTCGCGCTTGCCGCGCGTCTCGACCGTGAAGACGCGGTCTGCGGCGACGATGGGGCCGGCGTAGCTCGGGCCGAGGTCGGCGACTCGCCACGCCAGCGCGAGATGTTCTCTGAAGCTCTCAGGCCAGGCTGCGCTCGCCTTCGCGCACTGGCCATCGCGCGTCGGTCCCCGCCACTGGGGCCATGTCGCCGCGTCGTCGTCGCCGATCGCTGGGAGTGGCGCAGCCAGCACACACGCCACGGCGATCAACACGTCTCGGCGTCGAACCCTGGGCTACTCGCTCTCTCTTGCTTTCAGTGGACTGCTGCTATCGGCCGTCGGTTTCGGGGCGACCCCGTGTCGAACCCGAATGAGCTCGCCGGTGTCGAAGCCCCAGGCTGCGACCTTCTCCTCAAGCTTCGCCAGGAGCTGCGCGTCCAGCGCAGGCTCCCGCGCCAGAAACCACAGGTAGCCGCGCGTGGGACCGCAGACGACTGACCAGCGGTACTCCGGATCGAGCGCGATCACGTGGTACCCGCCATAGAACGGCCAGAAGAACGTGACCGAGAGGCTGCCGCGGTCGGCTTGCCCCTGGAGCGTGGCCTCGCCCTCGACCTCGTTCCACGCTCCCTCTTCCGGATCGTAGCCGCGGTTACGCACCCCGATCTTCCCGTCGTCGAGGAGAGTGTACTCCGCCGAGACGTCGACGAGCCCGCGCTCGAAGCTGTGGTCGAGCCTCGCGATCTCGTACCACCGTCCCGCATACCGGGACACGTCGAAGTCGCCGACCGGCTCGAGCCCCCTGGGGATTCCCGTGCAGCCGGCGAAGAGCAGCGGAGCGAGGGCCACGCAGCCTGCGACGAGTAGCAGGGCGAGGGCCAACGGGGCCGGGCCATGCAGGGGTCTCCAACGGGGCCGGGTCGCCTTCGCGTTCGGTGCCACAGGGATCTCCTCCGCAGCTCTGATCTGGCTCATGTTCAACGAGTCCTACCGAGGCGCGCCCGCGCGGCTTGCCCGTGCGGGGTGAGCGGGCCTAGCGCGACAGCCTCTTCCCAGCTGACCTTTGCGCTCGCGACGTCTCCCCGATCCGCCCGGACGACCCCCTCGTAGAAGAGCGCCGCGACACCGATCGCAGCGTCGAGTTCACCCGCCCGCACCGCGCGGCTCGCGCTCCGTGCGACGCGTGCGAAGTCGCTCGCCGCCTGGTCGCCGCGATCGAAGAAAAAGGGAAGCGCATAGCAGGAGATCGCGCGGATGAACCGCACCTCGAGATCGCCGGGCGCGGCGGCGACCGCGTCGTCCATGAGCCGAAGGCCCTCTTCGGCGAGCTCTCCTTTGCGCCAGAAGGCCCACGAGCGCTTCGCCGCCAGCGTGCGGGCGCTGCCGTAGTAGGCGAGCGCGATGGCTGGCGCACCGGGCTCCTTGGCAAGCTCGGCGAGCATGCGCTCCGCGCGCTCGGCCGCTTTGTCGTCACCGTCGACGCCCTCGAGGTGAAGGCGCTTCGCCAGCTCGAGCTGGACCTGATCATCGTCCGGCCGCTTCGCCGCCGCGAGTTCGAGCTCTTGCAGTCCCGCCGCGGCTCGCGCCTCGGCGACGCGGACGGCGGGCTTTCTTGCCTCCTCACGAAGCGCGCGTCGGCGCGCTTCGCCCGGGCTCAGCCCGTGGAGGTCGTTTCCGGGAGAGGCTCCGTCCGCGGGCGGCAAGTCCCCGGTGACCGACGTCCCGCCTGCCGGCGTCGGCATCGGAAGCCAGCGCACCGGATCGGAGCTGGCGCACGCGGCCGTCGTTACCAGCAGGGCGACGGCCATGGCCCCGACGGGCCGGCGGCATCGAGCGTTTCGCATCGGAGCAATCTCCTTGACAGAATATCTACACGCCGTAACCGTGAAGTGTTGCGCGGCGGGGCGGGATCGAGGGCCGGAGGGCCTGGTGGAGTTCGTCCTGACGTGGAGCGCGGCCGCTGCTCTCTGTGGGGTAATCACCGCGACGTTTCTTCTGGAACCGATCCTCTTTCGATCTTCGGCCTCTTCCACGACCTGCTCGGGGGGCGGAAGGCTGTCGCTTCTCATTCTGGTCGCCTCGCTTCTCGCGGGCCTCGGGGCCACCGGGCTCTGCGATCACTTCCGCCTGGGGGAACCTGGAGGGGGGCTGGCGCGACGCGGCGCGTCTCCTCGGCCTGCTGGGCCATGGGGTCGGCGTGGGGCTCCGGACCTGGTCGGCCTGGTGTCTCGGGACATCCTTCCGTCGGGGGGGCACGTCGCGCACGAGCAGCCTCTCGTGACCAGCGGACCCTATCGCTGGGTTCGTCATCCGCTCTATCTCGGCCTGTTCCTGATCGGCGTGTCCATGAGCGCGCTCATGGCGAATGCCCCCGGCCTCGCGCTCACCGGGGCGCTCGTCGCCTGGGCGATCGCCCGCCGCGTTCGCGAGGAGGAGGGGGCCATGGAGTGCGTGCTCGGGGGTCGATATCGGACCTGGGCGCGCGCGCGCCGCCGCTTCCTGCCTTTTCTGGCCTGAGCCCTCGCGTGCGAAGGTCGGGCCGTCCCCTTCGTGGACCTCCGCGATCCCCCAGTCGCTGCAGCGCATTTCGGCCTCCGCGTCCCTCGGCACGAGAAACTCTATACAAGCACAAACAAAATCGCAATAAAAACTTGACCGAAAATGAGCAGCTGGATACGCTCGGGTCAGACGAAAACCGAGTGGGGCTCGCACCCGATGAGCAAGAACGTGATCGTGATCGGCGCCGGACCGGGCGGGCTGGCCAGCGCCATGCTGCTCGCCCACGCAGGGCTGAACGTCCGGGTCCTGGAGCGCCTGCCGGAGGTCGGGGGGCGGACGCGCACGCTGCGCAGCGAGTCGGGATTCCATTTCGATCTCGGCCCGACGTTCTTCCTCTATCCCACCGTGCTGCGCTCGATCTTCGAGCACACGGGCCTCGACCTCGATGAGCGGCTCGACCTCGTCCGGCTCGATCCGCAGTACCGGGTCGTGTTCGGCAAGGGGGGCGAGCTCCTCGCCACTCCAGACGTCGAGCGCATGGAGCAGGCGATCGCCGCGCTCGCCCCCTTGGACGCCACCCGTTTCCAGGACTTCCTCGCTGACAACCGCGAGAAGCTCGAGCGCTTCCGACCGTGCCTCGAGACCCCGTTCCTCGGCTGGCGCGACGTGCTGTCGCGCCGGCTCTTGAGCCTCCTGCCGCTCGTCCGGCCGTGGCGGTCCCTCGAGCAGGAGGTCGGCCAGTACTTCTCGGACGAGCGCATCCGGCTCGCGTTCACGTTCCAGTCGAAGTACCTCGGCATGTCGCCGTTCCGCTGCCCGAGCCTGTTCTCGATCCTCTCGTTTCTCGAGTACGAGCACGGGGTCTACCACCCGATCGGGGGTTGCGGAGCGGTCACCCGCGCCATGGCGGACGCGGCGACGGAGCTCGGGGCGAAGATCTCGACGGGTGAGGAGGTTCGAGGGCTCGAGTTCCGCCGCAAACGCGTGGTCGGCGTGCACACCGACCGCGGGAGCTACCCGTGCGACGCGATCGTCATCAACGCGGACTTCGCTCGTGCCATGAAGCGCTTCGTTCCCGATCGCCTGCGCCGCCGCTGGTCGGACCGGAAGATCGCGAAGTCGCGGTTCTCGTGCTCGACGTTCATGCTCTATCTCGGTATCGAGGGGCGCTTCGACGACGTCTCGCACCACACGATCTACATCCCGGAGCGCTACCGCCGGAACCTCGAGGACATCGAGCGAAACGGCGTCGTCTCCGAGGAGCTCTCGTTCTACGTGCAGAACGCGAGCGTCACCGACCCGACGCTCGCTCCGGACGGCATGAGCACCCTCTACGTGCTGGTGCCCGTGCCGAATCGGCGCTTCCCGATCGACTGGTCGACCGAAGCCCCCCGGCTCCGGGGGAAAGTGTTCCGCCACCTCAAGAAGATCGGGCTCGGAGACGTCGAGAGGCGGGTGCGCTACGAACGCATGATCACGCCCGAAGACTGGGATCGCCGGCACGAGATCCACCTCGGCGCCACGTTCAGTCTGGCGCACAATCTGCGCCAGATGCTGCACCTGCGCCCGCGCAACCGCTTCGCCGACCTGGACGGCGTCTACCTCACGGGCGGCGGAACGCACCCGGGGAGCGGCCTGCCGGTGATCTTCGAGTCGGCGCGCATCACCTCCAAGCTCCTCGTCGAAGATTTCGGCGGCCAGATGCAGCCCGGCGGTCGGCCGAGCCGGCGCGTGAGCGAGGCTCCGGTGTCCGGCCTGGTGGCGGCTTCGTAGGCATGGCCCCGCTGAGCGGCATCGCGCGCAGGGTCGGCTCGCAACCGGTCGCCCCGGCCTTGGACCTCCGGTCGCAGGCCCCTACGGCGCCGTCGGTGTCGAATGCTCTTCTGCAGGCACCGATCGCGCAGCCGGCCTGGGCCGCGCAGCCCGTGGCGAGCAGGCTGCGCGTGGTTCGCGCGCTTCGGGGCCTCCTCGCCGAGAACGCCGTGAAGCGCACGTCCGAGGTCGCCACGCCATGGAGGCGGGATCTCGCGGCCGCGCGGTTCGCCGAGCGCGTCGACGCCGGCGTCGTCGTGATCAACGACGTGATCGTGCCGACCGCTGATCCGCGGCTGCCGTTCGGCGGGCGCCGCGCGAGCGGGTTCGGCGTGACGCGCGGGCGCGAGGGGCTGCTCGAGATGACGCAGGTCAAGGCGATCGCGCTGCGCGCGGGCACCTTCCGGCCCCACCTCGACCCCGCAATGCCGCGAGATGCCGACCTCTTCCGCGCGTATCTCGGCGCGGTGCACGGTCGCGGTCTCCTGGGGCGCGTGCGTGTGCTCCTGTGTCTGGTTCGGAGCCTTATTCGTCTCGGGCGCAAGAGCGAGCAAGAGCGAGCGGAGGAATTGCTGTGAAGCCAAGGATCGGAATCGTCGGTGGCGGCCTCGGTGGCCTCGCCGCAGCATGCACCCTGGCAGCGCGCGGCGCCAGCGTGACTCTTTTCGACAAGAACCCGTGGCTCGGCGGGAAAGCCGCGCTGCTCGAGGGGCAGGGCTACCGTTTCGACATGGGACCGACGATCCTCCTCATGCCGTCGGTGCTCCGCCGGATCTTCGCCGAGGCCGGGCGACGGCTCGAGGACGCGCTCGAGCTCGTCCCGCTCGATCCGCAGTGGCGCTGCTTCTTCGACGACGGCTCCACGCTCGATCTCGTGCCGGACACCGAGTCCATGGCCAGTGCGATCGAGGCGCTCGCGCCCGGGAGCGGTGCGGGCAGCGGCTACCGGTCGTTCATCGAGTGCTCGGAGCGGCTGCACGACATCTCCGACCGGTTCTTCTTCTGGCGGTCGGTGGGTGGCGTGCGCGACACGTTCAACGGCCCCGGCACGTTCCGCGCCTCGGTGCTGAAGGACCTCCTGGCCATGCGACCGTGGCGCACGGTGGCTGGCCTCGTGCGCTCGTTCTGTCCCGAGCCGCGCACCGCGCAGATGCTCGACCACTTCACGCAGTACATAGGCTCCGCGCCCGACGCCTCGCCGGCGGTCCTCTGCGGGATCGCGCACATGCAGACCTCGGAGGGCGTCTGGTACCCGATGGGAGGTACGCGCGCGATCCCCGAGGCCCTCGCGAAGCTCGCGGGCGAGCTTGGCGTCGATATCCGCACCGAGACCGGAGTCTCCCGCATCCTCTCCGACGGCAAACGCGCGGTCGGAGTCGAGACGGATGCCGGGGAGCAGGTCCGGCTCGACGCCGTCGTCTCGAACGCCGACGCCGTGAGGACCCACCGAGAGCTTCTGGGCGGGCGCGTCGGGCGCCGCTTCCAAGGACGGCGTGCTTACGAGCCGGCTTGCTCGGGTGTCGTTCTCTACCTCGGGCTCGACCGCCGCTACGAACATCTCGAGCACCATGACTTCGTCTTCTCACGTGATCCGGAGGAGGAGTTCGACGCGATCTACCGACGCGGCGAGCCGGCGCCCGACCCGACGTGCTACCTGTGCGCGCCGGCGAGAACCGATCAGGCAGTGGCGCCGGCGGGGGGCGAGGCGCTCTACGTGCTCGTTCACACCCCCTACCTGCGACGGCACCACGACTGGCAGAAGATGCTCCCCGGGTATCGCCGGACGATCCTCGAGAAGCTCAAGCGCACCGCGGGGCTCACGGATCTCGAGGACCGCATCGTCTTCGAGCGGTGGCTGACGCCGGCGGACATCCACGAGCGCTACCGGGTCCTCAACGGAGCGATCTATGGGATCGCCAGCCACGGCCGGTGGCTCGGCGCGTTCAAGCCGGCGAACCGGAGCCCCGACCTCGAAGGTCTCTACCTCGCCGGCGGCGCCGCGCACCCGGGTCCCGGGATGCCCATGGTGCTCATGTCGGGTTGGATCGCGGGCGACGCGGCGAGCCAGGACCTCGGGCTCAGCCCGCGCGTCCCGGCACGCGAACGGGCCCGGGCGCCTGTGCTCGCCGCCCCATGAGACCCGCGGCGCTTCCTCGTCGCTCACCCTGGCTGGTGGCCCTGTTCGCGATCTACGTGCGGCGCTATCTGCGCCGACACTTCGCGGCCGTCAGGCTGCAACGCGCCGGCCCCGGTCGATCGCTCGCGCGGCACCACGAGCCGACGATCGTCGTGGTCAACCATCCGTCCTGGTGGGACCCGTTGACGGGGCTCGCGATCGGCCGGCACCTGTTTCCGCGCTGCGCGCACTTCGCGCCGATCGACGCGCGCGCGCTCGCGCGCTATCCGTTTCTCGAGCGGCTCGGGCTCTTCGGGGTGGAGCCGGGACCCTTCCCGGGTGCGGCGCGATTCCTGCAGTCGGCCGTCGCGATCGCGGAGACGTCCGGCGCGGTTCTCTGGGTGACGGCCCAGGGCACGTTTCGCGACGTCCGCGAACGCCCGCTCGTCCTCGAGACCGGCGCGGCCCACGTCGCGCGGCGCGTCGGCCGGGGTCGCTTCCTTCCGCTCGCCCTCGAGTACACGTTCTGGGACCAGCGCCTTCCGGAAGCGCTCGCATGCGTCGGGGATCCGATTCCGTTTGCCTCGCTCGCGCTCGACCGGCCGCGCAAGGTGACGGAGGTCCTCGCCGCACGGCTCGAGGAGACGCTCGATCGGTTGGCGGACGCCGCGCAGTCCCGCGACGCGACCCGGTTCGAGACGATCCTCGCGGGACGCACCGGGGTCGGCGGGGTGTACGACGCGTGGCGCCGCGCACGCGCCCTGCTCGCCGGGCGCCGCTTCGAACCCGCGCACCAGGTCTCGACGTCATGATGGTCCTGGTGCTCGCGGCCTGTGGGGTCGCGCTGGCGGTCGGACCGGCGATCCTGTTCCTCAGGAACCTCGCGCTCTACGCAGCGCCTCCGAGCGGACCGGCCGGAGCGCCGCACGCGCGCCGGCCGGTCTCCGTCCTCATCCCGGCGCGCAACGAGGAGGCGGGGATCGAGGAGGCGGTCCGGGCCGCGCTCGCGAGCCGAGACGTCGAGATCGAGGTCTGCGTGATGGACGACGGGTCGACGGACGACACGGCTGACATCGTCCGTGCCATCGCAGCGGAGGACCCGCGCATCCGCCTCGCGAGCGCCCCGCCGCTCCCGCCGGGCTGGAACGGCAAGCAGCACGCCTGCTGGCGCCTCGCCGCCCTGGCGCGCCACCCGATCCTCGCCTTCGTGGATGCCGACGTGCGCCTCGCTCCCGACGCCCTCGCGCGCGCAGCTGGCTTCCTTCGGGCCTCAGGAGCGGCGCTGGTCAGCGGCGTGCCCCGGCAGCTCACGGGCACGTGGCTCGAGCGGCTTGCGCTTCCGTTGATCCACTTCGTGCTGCTCGCGTTCCTGCCCCTCGATCGCATGCGACGATCGCGCGAGCCGGCCTACGGCGCTGGGTGCGGACAGCTCATGGTCGCCGATCGCAGATCCTACCTGCGGGCGGGCGGACACCGCGCGATCCGCGCGTCGCGGCACGATGGTGTCAAGCTGCCGAGGGCGTTCCGCGAGGCCGGGTACGCGACCGACCTCTTCGATGCGACGACCCTGGCCACGTGTCGCATGTACCGGTCGCCGGGCGAGGTGTGGCAGGGGCTCGCGAAGAACGCCACCGAGGGGCTCGCCGCGCCGCGCCTCATCGTACCTGCGACCGTTCTCCTGCTGGGCGGACAGGTGTTGCCCTTCGTCGTGCTCCTCGCTGCGATCTGCGTGGGGCTCGGGGCCGCGCCGCTGCTTCTCGGGTTGATCGGGGTCGCGGCCGCGCTGCTCCCGCGCTTCGCGGCGCTGCGTCGGTTCGATCAGGGCCTGGGCTCCGCTCTGCTCCACCCGTTGGGCGTGACGGTGCTGGTAGCGATCCAGTGGCACGCGCTTCTCAACAAGGTCTTCTTCCGGAGGGTCCCGACCTGGAAGGGGCGCGTCGCGTGACGCCGCGTCCGGAGCCGCGCTTCGACGCGATCGTCGTCGGTGCCGGCTTCGGCGGGCTCGGCGCGGCGCTCGCGCTCGCCGAGGGCGGCGCGCGCGTCGCCCTGCTCGAGACGCTGCGCTATCCGGGTGGTTGCGCGAGCACGTTCACCCGCGACGGCTTTCGTTTCGAGGCGGGGGCGACCCTTTTCTCCGGGTTCTCCGAAGGGCAGCTGTTCCGTCGCTGGATCGACCGCTACGACCTCGACGTCGACCTCGACTGGCTGGATCCGATCGTCGAGCTGCGCGCGCCCGGGATCCGACTCGCGATCCCGCGGTCACGCCAGGAGCTGGTGCGACGGTTCGCCGCCCTGCCGGGGGCGCCCGGGATCCGTCGGCTCAGCCGCTTCTTTGCACGCCAGCGGCAGGCGGCGGAAGCGCTGTGGTCGGTCCTCGATGAGCCCGAGCTGCTGCCTCCGTTCCGGGCGGCCTCGTTGCTCCGCCATCTGGCAAGGACGCCACGGTACGCGCGGCTCCTGCCGTGGATCGGGCGGCCGCTCGCCCACCTGATCGAGCGGGGCGGGCTGGGCGGGTTTCGAGCGTTCCGGCTCTATGCGGACGCCCTCTGCCAGATCACGGTGCAGTGCGGGAGCGAAGAGGCCGAGGCGCCGGTCGCGCTCGCCGCCATGGACTACTACTTCCGCGGCACCGCGCATGTGCGCGGCGGGATCGGACGGCTCGCGTGGGCGCTCGTCGAGGCGATCCGGAGACAGGGTGGCGTCGTCCGCCTCGCCGAACGTGCGCGTTCCGTCGTACGGGAGGCCGACGTCTGGCTCGTCCGGACCCGGGGCGGCGTCCTTCGCGCCCGCGCGGTGGTCCTGAACGTCCTGCCGCAGTCCCTACCGGGGCTTGTCGAACCCGACGGGGTGCTCGAGCGCGCGACGCTGGAGGAGCTCTCCGCCAAGGTCGAGCGGGGTTGGGGTGCTTGCATGCTGTACGCCGTGGTCCGACCTCCCTGCGCTGGGGCGCAAGTCGCCCGCCACTTCCAGGTGATCGCCGATCCGGAGCGTCCGCTCGCGGAGGGCAACCACGTCTTCTGCTCCATCAGCGGTCCCGGAGACGAGGGCCGTTGCCCGGCCGGGCTCCGTACGATGACGGTCTCGACGCACGTCGACCTTGGGCGGCTGCGCGCGCTGTCGGACGCAGAGCAGGCCTGCACCGTAACCGCGATCCAGGAGGCCATGCGGGCAACGCTCGCCGCCGAGCTCCCGGAATGGCGAGCCGACATCCGGTACGAGCGCACAGCGTCTCCTCGCACGTTCGCGCGGTTTACCGGACGCCACCTCGGCTACGTCGGCGGCGTGCCTCGACGCGCGGGGCTCTGGAACTACCAGCGGCTGAGCCCGCTCGAAGTCGCGCCGAAGCTCTTCTTGGTAGGCGACTCGGTGTTTCCCGGCCAGAGCACTCTTGCGACCGCCGTCGGTGGTCACCGGGTTGCGGCGAAGGCGTTGGCGGGGTTGTGAGCGTCGGACGTGCGGGAAGGCAGGGGTCCGGCTCGGGGCCTGTGGGTGGCGGAGAGAGAAGAATGGGGCGGAGCACCGAGCCGGCGAGGGGGAATCAGCCCTTCGTGGGCGGGAGGATGACGCGGTTGATCACGTGGATGACGCCGTTCGAGGTCATGATGTCCGCCTGGACGACCGTCGCGTCGTTGATGCGCACAGATCCTTCTTGCGTCTCAATCCGGATGTCCGAACCCTCGACCGTCGTAGCGCGGTCGAGCTTGACCACGTCCTTCGCCAGCACTCTTCCGGGAACGACGTGGTACGTGAGGATCGCGACCAGCTTGTCCTTGTTCTCGGGGAAAAGAAGCGACTCCATCGTGCCCTCGGGCAGTGCCGCAAAGGCCTCGTCCGTCGGCGCGAAAACAGTGAACGGTCCTTCGCTCTTGAGCGTATCGACGAGTCCGGCCGCTTGGGCTGCCGCGAGAAGCGTCTTGAAGGCACCGGCCTTCTGGGCGGTGTCGACGATGTCGAGCTTCGCGGGTTTGGCCGCCGCCGTCCGATCGTTGTTCGCGCTGCCGGAGCCACTGCACTGCGCGTTGGCCGGCGCCGGAGCGGGAAGTCCCAAACCGAGGGCGATGGCGAACGAGTAAGCGAGCTTCATCTCTGTGTCCTCCTGGTGGGCGAGAAGCGCTCGAACCGTTCAACCGCGTTCTCGACAGTGCTTATATATTGACAGAATATATACAGATGTCAAGCACGGAACCGCCCTGTCTGTCGATACCCGTTGCCGTCAAGGTGGTTGTGGCCAATTTTTTCTGTATATATAAACGGGGCGGGAGGAGAGCAGCGGACACAAGAGCGGATCGGCTGCGCGGGACGCTGTGGGGAATGTTCGTCGGTGACGCGCTCGCCGCACCGGTGCACGGGTACTACGACCGGAGCGCGCTCCGGCGTGACCACGGCTGCGTCAGGGACTATCAGAAGCCGCGGAACCCTTACCCCGACAGCATCCTCTGGCGGTCGCGCTACGAAGCGCGGAGTCCGCGCCGCGAGATCCTGCACGATCAGGCGCGGCGTGCACGATCACCAGCACCTGGCGCGAGGCGAGAACACGCTGAACCTGCAGCTCGCGGGTGAGCTCATCGCGTCCCTGCTCGACCGAGGATCCTGCGGCGCCGCCGACCACCTCGATCGACACGTGGCTTTCACGATCACACCCGGTCGTCACCGGGATACGTACATCGAGGAGTGCCACCGCGGCTTCTTCACGAGGTACGCGGAGGGACGGCCGCCGACCCGCTGTGCGGTCGAGGACATCCCCACAGGAGGCCTGGCCGGATTCTGGCCGACCGTCGTCCGGTAGCACTCGGAGTCGGGCCGCGCCCGACGAATCGCCCTCGAGCGCCTCGCGCTGACGCATCGCTCGAGCGCGCTCGCGGGAGCGGCCGAGGTTCTCATCGATGGGGTGCTCGCCCTCCTCGATGGCGAGCCGACCC
>RFJN01000140.1 GCA_003694875.1 Planctomycetota bacterium
GCCCAGACGCCGTTGTAGTTGACGCCCGCGGCCATGACGTAGACCAGCACCTCCTTCGGACCCGGCTCCGGCACCGGGATCTCCTCGATCTGCATGGCCTGCTCCGGCTCGCCGTGCCGCTCCTTGCGGATCACCTGCGCGAGCATGCGCGCGGGCGTCTCGCCGAGGGGGGGCAGCTGTCCGAGGGCGTATCGGTCGGTCATGGCTGGCCTCGTTTCGCAAGGGGGACGGAATCGGGATCGATCTGCGAGGCGATCGCGTCGAGGATCGCGGCGAACGCATCGAGAAGATCGCCGTCGCGGGCGGTGTGCACCCGCGCGACGCCGCGGGCGAGCAGCGCCTGCGCGTCGGCCGGCGGGATCGTGCCGCCCGTGACCACGGCCGCGCGCGCACCGGCGGACGAGAGCGCGGCGAGCAGCTCCGGGACCGCGGTCATGTGCGCCCCGGACAGGATCGAGACCGCGACCGCATCCACGTCCTCGTCCGCTGCGGCGCGGGCGATCTCGGCCGGAGCGAGACGGATCCCCGCATAGATCACCTCGAGTCCGAGTTCCCGGCCGAGCACCGCGATCTGCTCGGCGGCGTTGGAGTGGCCGTCGAGTCCCGGTTTCGCGACGAGAAGCCGCAGCGGGCGTCCGGCGCGCTGCGCCAGCTCGCGAGCGCGGGCGTGCAGCGTCTCGAAGCGGCGGGTCGTCACGGCGCCGAGTCGCACCCCGTCCACGCCCGTCGGCGCGCGGTAGTCGCCGAACACCTCCCGCAGCGCGGCGGTCCACTCGCCGGTGCTGACCCCGGCGTGCGCGCAGCGGATCGAGGCGTCGAGGATGCTCTCACCGCGGCGGGCCGCCTGCCGCAGCGCCTCGAGCGCGGCGTGGACAGCAGCCGTGTCGCGCCGGCCGCGGTGCTCCTCGAGCCGCGCCACGACGGCCTGCTCGGCCGCGGGGTCGACCTGCAGCACCGCCGGCTCGAGCCCTCCGGTCAGCGGTGACGGCTCGGTCTCGGTGAAGCAGTTCTCGCCCACCTTCTTGCGCTCGCCGGTCGCGAGCGCGCGCACGCGTGCGGCCTGCGAGGCGACGAGCCGGCTCTTGAGGTAGCCGCTCGCGGTGGCGGCGACCGCACCGCCGAGCGCCTCGATCCGTGCGAGTTCCTCGCGCGCGGCCTCGACGAGCTGCGCGGTGCGACGCTCGATCACCGGCGAGCCGGCGAGGATGTCGTCGTGCTCGAGCAGATCGGTCTCGTAGGCGAGCACCTGCTGGATCCGCAGCGACCACTGCTGGTCCCAGGGCCGCGGCAGCCCGAGCGCCTCGTTCCACGCCGGCAGCTGCAGCGCGCGGGCACGCTCGCGGCCCGGCAGCAGCACCCCGAGCGCCTCGCACACGATGCGCGCCACGTTGAGTTCGGGCTGGCGTGCGGACAGATCGAGCGAGTTGACCTGCACGCCGTAGCGGAAGCGGCGCTGGCGCGGATCGTCGACGCCGTAGCGCTCGCGGGTGATCTCGTCCCACAGCCGCGTGAACGCGCGCACCTTGCACGCCTCGTCGACAAAGCGCATGCCCGCGTTGAGGAAGAAGCTGACGCGTCCGACCACGTGCGCGAGGCGAGCGGGCTCGCGCACCTGTTCGCGCACCGCGTCGAGCACCGCGATCGCGTTGGCGAGCGCGAACGCGAGCTCCTCCACGATCGTGGCGCCCGCCTCCTGCAGGTGGTAGCTGCAGACGTTGATCGGGTTCCAGCGCGGGGTTCGCTCGGCGGCGTACACGATCAGGTCGCGCTGCAGCCGCAGCGAGGTCTCGGGATCGAAGACGTACGTGCCGCGGGCGAGAAACTCCTTGAGCAGGTCGTTCTGCGTGGTGCCGCGCAGCGCGGCGACGTCGCAGCCGCGGCGCTCGGCGAGCGCCACGTACAGCGCATACAGCCACGGCGCGGTCGCGTTGATCGTCATGGAGGTGTTCATGCGCTCGAGGGGGATGCCCTCGAACAGCGTCTCCATGTCGGCGATCGAGGCGACCGGCACCCCCACCCGGCCCACCTCGCCGCGCGCGCGTGGATCGTCCGGATCGAGCCCGAGCTGGGTGGGCAGATCGAACGCGATGCTGAGTCCCGTCTGGCCCTTGGCGAGGTTGGTGCGAAACAGGGCGTTGGACGCCTCGGCCGAGCTGTGGCCGGCGTAGGTGCGCATGAGCCACGGGCGGGCACGGGCCATGGGCGTTCGCTCCCCGCGCTGCGGTCTCTCAGGGCCGACGCTTGATCAGCGCGGTGCGGTCGATCTCGAAGATCTTCTCGGGGATCTTCGCCTTGCCGAGCTTGCGCTTGGCGTTCTCGCGCACGAACACGTCCTCGCCGTGCGCCTCGAGCACCGCCTCCGGCCTCACGTTCTTGAAGCCCACATGTCGCATGCGCACCCGCGCGACGCGGTGGCTGCCCTCGAACGGCTGCACCGATTCGATGCGGGTGAGGGCGGTGATCGTGTCGCCCGAGACGAGCGGCTGGGTATGGTAGCCCTCGTCGAGTTCCCACTCCCACAGCGCGTTCTCGCTCACGTCCCGGCTCGCGAGCCCGAGCACCCAGGCGAGCACGAGCCCGCCGTACACGATCGGCTCGCCGCTCATGGGGCCCTCGCGTCCGCTCGCGTAGACGCGGTCGAAGTGCAGCGGGTGGGTGTTGAGCACGCGGTAGGTCCAGCCCATGTGCTCGTCGGTGACGGTGCGACCGGCGAAGTGCACGAGCACCGTGTCCGGTTCGAGGTCCTCGGCGTAGGTGTGTCGCCCCGTGTAGATCGGGGGGATCATGGGCTGGATGGGCGGCAGCGCGCGCGGGGGATCGAGGTCGTCGGCCGCCTCGGGAAACGGCACGTCCGATACCTCCACCATGGGATCGCCCACCGGTGGCCCGTTGGGGATCAGCACCGCGCGGTCGTAGCGCAGCACGAGCTGCTGCCGCTGGTTGAGACATGCGGTGCGCAGCTTCACCACGCCGGGCTTGTCCGGCCCGCGATCGCGCACGCTGAGCACCTTCGAGAGCGAGCGCAGCGTGTCCCCCGGATAGACCGGCCGCAGCGGCTGCACCCGGCTGTAGCCGAGGTGCGCGATCGCCTGTTCGGAGTTGTTCTGCACCCCCATGCTCAGCGCCACGTTGAGCACGAGCCACGGCGAGACCACCACGTCCTCGTAGCCGTGCGCGCGGGCCGCCTCCCGGTTGAGATGGATCGGGTTGGCCTCGTGGAACGTGGTGGCGAACTCGATCGCGAGCGCGCGCGGGATGGTGAGCCCGCGCGGGTGCAGGTGCACCGCCCCCTCCTCGAACTGCGACAGCACGCGGCCGTAGGTCGGTCGGCGGATCTTCACGGCGTCCTCCTTCCTGCGTGCGCGCCGGCGCGCTCGCCCGGCTCGCGCAGCAGCGTGCGGGCGATCACCTTGAGCGCGAGCACCTCCTCCGCTCCCTCGAAGATCGGCAGCACGCGCGCGTCGACGAAGTAGCGGCTGACCGCGTACTCCTCGGCGTAGCCCATGCCGCCGTGCAGTTGCATGGCCTCGCGGCACACCCATTCGGCAGCCCGGCTCGCCTGGAGCTTGACCAGGCTCGCCTCCATGGCGCCCTCGCCGCGATCGAACAACCGCGCCACGTCGTAGGAGAGCCGTCGCGCGCCGGTCAGCAGTGCCGCCATGCGCGCGAGCTTGTAGCGGCTCAGCGGCTGCTCCCCGAGAAGGCGTCCGAACACCTTGCGTTCTCGGCAGTAGCGAAGCGCCTGCTCGAGCGCTGCCTCCATGAGGCCGTTGGCGCGTGCGGCCGTCTGCAGCCGTCCGCCGGCGAAGCCCGCCATCTGCAGATAGAAGCCGCGGCCTCGGCCCGCCTCGCCGCCGACGAGATTGTTCGCCGGCACGAAGTAGCGGTCGAACGCGACCTCGAAGCTGTGCATGCCGCGGTAGCCGATCGTGGGGATCGCGCGCCCCTCGATGCGTCCGCCCTCGGGCTGCGTGAAGGCGAACTCGTGGCCGCGGAAGGCGGGCTTCTCGACCACCAGGATCGAGAGTCCCTTGTGGCGCAGCGCCGGGTCGGGCTCGGTGCGCGCGAGCACCATGAGCCACTCCGCACGGCCGGCGAAGGTGGCCCACGTCTTGACGCCCGACAGCAGCCAGCCGCCGTCGGTCGGGGTTGCGCTGCACTGCAGTCCCGCCACGTCGGAGCCGTGGTCGGGCTCGGTCACACAGACCGCCACCATGCGCTCGCCGCTCGCGATGGGGGGCAGCAGCCGCTCGCGCTGCTCCTCCGTGCCCCCCTTGAGCAGCGCCTTGGCGAGGATCTCCGGGCGGGTGATCAGCGAACCGGCCGCGCCGAGCGAGCCGCGGCTGAGCTCCTCGGTCACGAGCACCATGCCGAGGTTGTCGGGCGCCTCGTCGTCCTGAAAGCCACCATAGCGTTCGGGAATGCTCAGCCCGAAGCAGCCGAGTTCGGCGAGTTCGCCGATCAGCGACTCCGGCACGAGCTCGTCCTGGCGGTGGATGCGCTCGGCGATCGGCGCCACGTTCTCGTCGGCGAACTTGCGGAACGTCTCGCGCAGGATCCGGTGCTCCTCGTCGAGACCGCGCGGCAGCGGCGCGCCGTCGAGCAGCCGCACGGCGACGCTGTCGTAGACGTCGGTGGGCGGTGGCTCGCCCGCCGCCTCGCCGCACGCGATCACCGCGAGCGCCCGCGCGATCGCGCCCTCGGGCTGGTCGGCGGCGAAGCGTGCGAGGGCGCGGGCGGCGGCGAGTTCGGCCGCCTCGAGTGCAAGGTGGTAGCAGGCGAGCTGCTCGCGGTCCGGGTCGGCACCGCGCAGCGCGTTGCGGCGCTGCTCGAAGCGCTGTTCGGCCGCCTGCAGCGAGGCGCTTGCCTCCGGCGGGGCGGGGCTGGCATCGGTCATGGTGCTCGGGCTCTCTCCTTCGGTCCCGCGGGCGCGGCAAGCGTAGCAGAAGCGTCCGAAGGCGCGCAACGCGGGCGGGAAGGGGGCAGCGGCCGCTCGGCGGAAGGCGGGCTTGCGCGCCGATGATGTAGCATGGCGAGGCGAGTTGTGCGGTGGAGACGAGGCCTCCGAGAGCCATGGGGGGGAGGGGCCGCTCATGAACGACGTCGGGGCGGGAAGCGGTTTCTTGCGCCACGGTGCGCGGCTGGCAGCGATCCTCGTGCTGTGTGCGGCCAGCGCGCATGCGAGCCCGGCCGGCGACGGTCTCGTGGCGACGCTGTGGGACGCGTGGTCGGTCGCCGACGGGCTGCGGTGCAATCGGATGGCGAGCGATCTCGGCGCGCGGCAGATCAGTTACCTCGTGCACCTGCGGCAGCGGGACCGGCGCGCGGCTGCGGTGTACTGGTACGGGACGAGGCCGGGAGAGCCGCTCGAGAGGGCGCCCGGCTTCGACGCGTTGCGGATCGCGGTCGCGGACGCGCACACGCGCGGTCTGTCGGTGACGCTCGTGCCGTTTCTGCGCGCCGAGTCCGGCACGCAGCGGCACCGGTTCTGGCCCGACGACCGCGAGGCGTGGTTTCGCAGCTACGGTGCGAGGCTGCAGGAACTCGCGCGCTTTGCCGAACGCAACGGGGTCGGGGAACTGCTCGTGGGCAGCGAGCTGACGCTGCTGTACCGCGACACCGCCCGCTGGCGAGCGTTGATCCGGCGCGTGCGCCGCGTCTTCTCCGGGCACCTGACCGCGAGCGCGCAGTTCTGGACGTATCCGCTCGTGGGGTTCTGGGACGCGCTCGACAGCGTGGGGGTGAGCGGCTACTTCCGACTCGTTCCGTGGCGCGGGATCCGGTCGACGGCGCTCATGGAGCGGCTGTGGCGCGCGCACAAGGCGGCGCTGCTCGCCTTCTGTCGCGCCCGCGGCAAGCCGCTGACGTTCTGCGAGGTGGGCTACCCGGCCACCGACGTGGCGGCGTTCATACCGTGGGATTTCACCTGGGAGCGACGCCACTACGATCCCGCCCTGCAGGCGCGCTGCTTCGAGGCGTTCCGCCGCGTGTGGGCGGACGAGCGGCGGTTGCGCCGGTTCTCGGTCTGGGGGCTCGAGCCGCCCGAACGCGATCGGCGACTGCGGGGGGGCAAGGGGTTCAACCCCGTCGGCAAGCCCGCCGAGGCGGTGTTGCGGCGTCTGTTCGCCGAGAGGCCGGCGGGGTGAAGCTCGGCCGGTGGAGCGTGCGGGGCGGCCGCATGCGCCCCGGCTCGGACGGGGGGCGCAGGCCGGGTGGGCGCGGCCGCCGGTGGTGTTCGTTCGCGGCCCTGTCCGTGGCCCTGTCGCTGCTGCCGGTCGTGCTCGGCTGTCGCACCGCGCCGCTTTCCGAGCCGGTGCAGGCAGCGGACACCGGTGGGGGGCGTGACGGGCGGCGGGAGCGCGCGGTTTCGGAACCCGGATCCCTGCGGGCGCCGGGGGCGCTCGCTGCGCTGCGCGAACGGCTCGCGGCGGCCGGCGACGAGGAGCGGGCCCGCGTCTTCGCGCGGATCTGCGACGAGCTGGTGCGCGATCCGCACGGTGATCCTCGCTGGAGCCGCGAGGCGTTTGCGGTGCTCGCGCGGGCGTTCTCGGACGACGAGCGCGTGGGGAGCCGCCCGTGGCTGCGACGCCTGCTGGACGTCTATCTGCGCTGGGATCGCTCGTCGGTGCGCAACTTCGTGCGCGAGGGGCCGGGACGCCGCGCGCGCGACGGGCTGTACGCGATCCTGCACGACGAGCGCGAGC
>RFJN01000141.1 GCA_003694875.1 Planctomycetota bacterium
CGCTACAACCAGATCGTCGACCTGTGGACGTCCGCCACCGAACGGGTGGGCGAGGCGATGATGGAGGAACTCAAGAACGACGAGCGCGACGGCCGGCCGTACCTCAACCCGATCTACCTCATGGCGACCTCGGGCGCGCGTGGCAGCGTGCAGCAGGTGCGCCAGCTCGCCGGCATGCGCGGGCTCATGGCCAAGCCGTCGGGCAAGATCATCGAGACCCCCATCAAGGCGAACTTCCGCGAGGGGCTGCGCGTGCTCGAGTACTTCTCCTCGACCCACGGTGCGCGCAAGGGACTCGCCGACACAGCGCTCAAGACCGCCGACTCGGGCTATCTCACGCGCAAGCTCGCCGACGTGGCGCAGAACGTGGTGATCACGCTGCGCGACTGCGGCACCCTGCGCGGGATCACCAAGAGCGCGCTCAAGAAGGGCGACCAGATCGATATCCCGCTGTGGCGCTCGATCCGGGGCCGCGTGGCGCGCGACCGCATCGTCGACATCATCACCGACGAGGTGATCGTCGACGAGAACGAGATGATCACCCTCGAGAAGGCCAGGCGGATCGAGGAATTTCTCGGTCCGGACGCCAAGGTGCGGGTGCGCTCGCCGTTGACCTGCGAGGCGCCGCTCGGGATCTGCGCCATGTGCTACGGCATGGATCTGTCGACCGGCAAGATGGTCGAGGACGGGCTCGCGGTCGGCATCATCGCCGCGCAGTCGATCGGCGAGCCCGGTACGCAGCTCACCATGCGTACCTTCCACATCGGCGGTACCGCCTCGCGTGCGATCGAGGAGAGCGACATCAAGGCCTCGAGCGCCGGCACGGTGAAGTACGTCGATCTCGAGGTGGTCGAGAACAAGGAGGGCGATCGGGTGGCGATCTCGCGCTCGGGCGAGATCGTGGTGCTCGACGCCAAGGGCCGGGAACTCGACCGCTACAAGGTCCCGGTGGGGGCGGTGGTGCTCGTCGAGGACGGGCAGAAGATCAAGAAGCGGCAGCGGCTGTGCCGCTGGGACGCGCACGCGATCTCGATCCTCGCCGAGAAGGCGGGGGTGGTGGCCTACGAGGACATCGTCGAAGGCCACACCATGCGCCAGGACAAGGATCCGCGTACCGGTCGCGTCCGCAAGGTGATCATCGAGCACAAGGGCGATCTGCACCCGCAGGTCATCCTCAAGGACAAGGCGAGCGGCGAGATCATCGCCTACTACCCCATCCCGGAACGCTCGATCCTCATGGTGGACGAGGGCGACGAGGTGGCGGTCGGTACCCTGATCGCCAAGACGCCGCGCGAGGTCACCGGCACCCAGGACATCACCGGCGGTCTGCCGCGCGTCACCGAGCTGTTCGAGGTCCGCAAGCCCAAGAATCCCGCGGTGCTCGCCGAGATCGACGGCGTCGTCCACATGGGCGAGAAGAAGAAGGGCAAGCGGGTGATCGTGATCAAGAACGAGAGCGGCATGGAGGTCGAGCACCTCATCCCGCGCGGCAAGCACATCCTCGTCGCCAAGGGCGACTACGTGCAGTCGGGCCAGCCGCTCGTGGCGGGGCCGGCGGTGCCGCACGACATCCTGCGGATCTCCGGTGAGGAGCGCACCCAGCGCTACCTGATCGAGGAGGTGCAGAAGGTCTACCGGTCGCAGAACGTCACGATCGATGACAAGCACATCGAGATCATCGTGGCGCAGATGATGCGGCGGGTGAAGATCGACAACCCCGGCGACACCTCCTTCCTGCCGGGCGATGTCAAGGAGAAGCACGAGTACAAGAAGGAGAACGAGCGCGTGGTCGCCAAGGGCGGCAAGCCCGCGACGGCCAAGCCCATGCTGCTTGGCATCACGAAGGCCTCGCTGTTCAGCGAGTCCTTCATCTCGGCCGCCTCGTTCCAGGAGACGACCAAGGTGCTGACCCGGGCGGCGCTCGCCGGCGAGGTCGACCGGCTGCGCGGCCTCAAGGAGAACGTGATCCTCGGGCACCGGATCCCGGCCGGCACCGGCTTCGGAGGCTACCTGTCGCGGCCGCTCGCGGTGGCGACGGCGGAGGAGGAGGCGGCCGCCGAGCGCCTGCAGGCCTGAGCCGTCGCCAGGGGCACGCACGCCCCGCCACGGCCCGGCCGATCCACCCGCGGGCCCCGGTCTCCCGAGCGGAGCCGGGGCCCGCGCCTCGTTTGTCCGAACCCCGATCGGCGCCTCAACCACGCCCCTCGGACGCCGAACGGTAGGACGGAGGTGCAGCGGCGGCCTATAGTGTGGCGCAGGGGGCCGGAGCCGGAACGGGAGTGGCGGAGCGTGGCGACGGCGCAGCGCGCGGGCGACCAGGGCCTCGATGCGGACACCGAGCGCGACCGGCAGGTGCTCGAGGCCTGCGGTACGCTCGCGATCGTGGGGCTGCCCGCCCTGGTGGTGTTCGCCGCCTACAACGCGCTCACGCTGCCTCGGGCGCTGGCCGCACCGATCGTCATCCACTACGGAGCACTCGCGGCGCTGTTCTGGATCGTGGGGCGCCTCGCCCGCCGCGAGCGTTTCATACGGTACGGCCACGCGCTCGCGGCACTTCTCGGGGCGGGCGTGTTCTCGGTCGCACTGCACGTGCTGCGCGCACGCCACGACCCCTACCAGACGATCTACGCCGTGCTGGTGTTCGTGGCGCTCGGCTGCGTCATGCTCTCGGTGCGCTGGACCATCGGGACCGTGGCGGCCCTGACCGTTGCGTGGCTCGCCGGGAGCCGCGGCAGCGTCGGGCAAGCGCGGTGGCACGAGATGGGGATCACCCTGTGCGGGGCGGGGACGATCGCGGTCGCGTTGACCGTGGCGCGCGGCTCCGCGTTGCGGCGTCTTGCCGAACTCGCGAGGACCGACCGGCAGCGGCGGCGTCAGCTCGAACGCACGCTCGAGGCGGCGGAGAAGGAGATCCGAGAGCGGGCGCGGGCCGAGCGCCGCTACGCGCAACTCGTCGACGATGTGGAGGGAATCGTCTGGGAAGCCGACGCCCGTCTCGATCGGTTCCACTTCGTGAGCCGGCATGCCGAGCGCGTGCTCGGTTTCGCCTCCGCCGAGTGGATCGACCAGGTGGGGCTGTTCCGTTCGCGGCTGCACCCGGAGGACGAGCCGCGTTGCACCGCGGTGGCGGCCGCGGTCGTGGCAGGGCGGCACGAACCGGGAGTCGTCGAGTGCCGGCTGCGCCGGCGCGACGGCGAGACGGCATGGCTGCGGATCCTCATGCGCCGGGCGGCGGTGGAGGGCGGAGGGCTTCGGCTGCGGGGCCTCATGGTCGATCTCACCG
>RFJN01000142.1 GCA_003694875.1 Planctomycetota bacterium
CCGTGGATCGTCAACAGCTATGTGCGCTTTCCGACCGAGACGCTGACCGCGTACGTGACCGGCGAGAGCACGCGGCTGTGGGCCGAGCGCTGGCCGAGCGGCCCGCCGCGGCTCGCGCTGGGGCTGATCGTCTCGGGCGCGACGGCGCTGCTCACCTGGAGCCTCGCGGCGGTGACGGTCTCGGTGCGGCCGGTGCTGTCGTGGCTGCTCGTGGCGAGTGTCGTGGGCGGGGGGCTGTCGGCGCACGCGGCCGAGATCCGCTTCTCGATCCACGATCTGCGCGCGCCGGGGCAGGTGTGGGACGTGCGGCCGGTCGATCTCGATGGCGACGGCGCGCGCGATCTCGCGGCGTTCGTGGTGCGCGACGGCTTCAGCGCCAACCCTCGCCGCTTCCTCGCGCTGTTCTACCAGCGCGACGGCCGCTTTCCGCTCGAGCCGGACCAGCTCGTCGAGTTGCCGCCGCAGGCGGTGGCGCGTGCGGTCGCGGACTGGGAGCCGCAGCGGCGCGGGGCGGAGATCGGCTGGCTGACCCCGGACGGGATCGAGCTGTGGCCACGCGGCCCGAAGGGCTACGGCGGCGAGCGGCGGGTGCTCGTGCGCGATCGCGGCTTCTTCGACATGAGCAGCGGCAACCAGCTGCCGAGCTTTCGGGATCTCGTGGCGGACGTGGACGGCGACGGGCGGCTCGACGTGCTGTTTCCGCGCAAGCGCGAGGCGGCGCTGTGGCTCGCGGGCGAGGGTGGGGTTCGGCTCGCCGGACGCATGCCGGTGCGCTTCCGCCAGAGCTACGGCAACCGCGCCAAGCAGATCCTGCTCGGTCGCTTCCTCGACGTCGACGCCCGGGGCGGGCGCGCGGTGCTGGTGCGCGTCAACCGCGACCGGCTGCTCGACGTCGTGACGATCCGCGAGCGCCGCATCGCGTGCTGGCTGCAGAAGCCGGGGGGGCGCTTCGGGATCGATCCCGACTGGGAGGTGAAGCTCGATCTGCTGCCGCTCGAGGGTGGCAAGCGCGATGCCCTCGACCGGGTCGAGGTGGAGATCGTGGACGTGGACCACGACGGGTGGGCGGACTGCGTGGTGTACCGCAACACCGGCAAGGTCGGGGTGTTCTCGAGCCTGCGCACCCAGCTGCTGTACTTTCCCGGCGGCCCGCGCGGCTGGCGGACCGGGCGCCCGAAGCAGATCGTCAACCTCAACGGGGTCTCGATCGCGCCGGTGCTGCTGGATGTGGACAACGACGGTCGGCGCGATCTCGTGCTCTCGAGCCTGCGCACCGACCTGATCACGAACGTGAAGCGTGCGCTGTTCAAGTCGGTCAAGGTCACCTACTACGTCTACCGCTTCGATCGCAGCCGACGCAGCTTCGAGCCCTCGCCGGGCTTCCGGCGGGATATCGACGTGGACGTCGAGCGGATCGAGGGCGGGGGCACGGTGCCGCTCGCCTACTTCTGGGGCGACTACGACGGCGACGGGATCCGGGACATGCTCACGCTCGCGACCGACGACGAGGTCACGATCTATCCCGGGCGCATGCGCGGTGGGGGGTTCTTCTCGGGCGAGCGGCGGCTGGTGTATCCCGAGGACGAGAAGACGGTTCTGCAGCTCGAGACGTCCAACTCGCTGTGGATCGAGGATCTCAATGGCGACGGGCGGCACGATCTGGTGTTCCACTACTGGGCGGACGACTACAAGCGCACCGAGCGCGGCAAGATCACGGTGGTGTTGAGCCGGTGAGGACGAAGACGCGAACCGGGGGCTGGGGGCTGCGGGCAGCGCTCGTGTTCGCGAGCGTTGCCGCGCTCGGCCTCGGTGCGCAGCGCGCCGTCGCGGACTGGCGCACGATCGACTTCGGCACCGGAGCGCGGGTGGTGGATCCGGTGATCGCGGACCTCGACGGCGACGGGCGCAGCGATCTGCTGCTCGTGCGGGGTCGGGCCGCCACGCTCTACCTCCAGGAGCCCGAGGGCGGATTCGATCCGCGCGAGCCGCTGCAGCGGTTCCGGTTCGTGGACCGGGCGATTCTGTGGACACTTGCCGATCTCGACGGCGATGCGCGCCCGGAGCTTCTCTATCTCGCGCCGGACGGGGTCTACTTCTATCGCTGGCGGCGGGGGCGGCTGTCGTTCGTGGCGCGCCGGCTTCTCGAGACGCAGGCGGTGCTGCGTTCGGCGTCGCCGGACGAGGTGCGCTTCAAGGCGTTCCACGAGGATCTCGACGGCGACGGGCGCCGCGACCTGCTGCTGCCGGGGCCGGGATCGCTGCTCATGTACCGGGGACTCGGCGAGCGGCGGTTCGCGCCCCCCGAGATACTCGCGGTGCGACCGCAGGTCTCGGTCGATCTCGGGGCCAATCGGCCGAGCGGCACCATGCGCTCGCACTACTGGTACGCGCAGCCGTATCGGGGCGAGGCGAACGGGGACGGGCGGCCGGATCTTCTCGTGTACCAGCGGCGGCAGCTCGTGGTCTTCCTGCAGCGACCCGACGGCCGCTTCGGACCGCAGCCCGACCGCGTGCTGCCGATCCGCTTCAGCGGATCGCTGCCGTCGGGTCGCTTCCAGCTCGACATCGAGCTGCCCACGCGGGTGGCGGACATCGACGGCGACGGTCTGGCGGACGTGGTGGCCACGCACGTGGGCCGCTCGGTCACGTACGTCTTCCGGGGGGCGCGGGATCGGACCCGCTTCGACCGGCCGGAGGTGATCCTGCGACTTCCCGGCATCACGTTCGGCAACTTTCTCACCGATCTCGACGGCGACGGGCGCCAGGATCTCGTGCTCGCCCGCGCCGACCGCCCGGGGCTGTGGGATCTGCTGAAGGTGCTCGTGACCAAGGAGGTGCAGGTCGAGGCGTTCATCTACTACGGTCGCGACAAGACGCTGTTCGGGCGGCAGCCCGACGCGCGTCGGCGGCTCGCGATTCCGATCCGTTTCGCGAGCGGGCCGTCGGGGCTCGACGTGGGCAGCGCGGCGGTGATCTCGGTCGAGGGCGACTTCGACGGCGACGGGCGCAAGGACCTGTTGCTGCGCGACAACGATCGCTCGGTCGCGGTGTATCGCAACGAGGGCCGGCGCTTCGCGCGCGAGCCCACACTCCGTCTCGCGGTGCCGGACATGGAGGGCTACCGCTTCATCGAGCCGATCTGCCGCGATCTCGACGGCGACGGACGCGACGAGCTGCTGCTGACGTACTACAGTTGGGACGGCACGAGCGATCGGGTGGTGCTGCTGTGGAATCGCAACCGGTGAGTGGGCGGCTGGAACTCGAGGGGCGGCGTGCTGCGGCAGCGCGCGCTGCCGCCAGCGCCCGGCCGACCCCGTCCCGCTCGACCGCGCGCCCCTGGGCGCTGTGGGCGATGCCGGTGCCGCTGCAGTTCGTGCTGCTGTTCTTCGTCTTCGACGCGCTCGAGAAGGGACTGCGGATCGTCTCGGCGATCGGCGCCGCACCGGCCGGCGGGCTGGGTGCGGGCTACTTCGTGGACGTGTGCATGCCGCTCGTGCTCGCGGTGCTGTTCGACGCGCTGCTCGCGGTCCAGATCGCGCTGCGCACCCGCGCAGGACGGTTCTGGGGGATCGTGTACTTCCTGGCGCTCACCGCGGTGAGCATCGCGCTGCTGATCGAGAAGCCCGAGCGCTGGATCGAACTCGGCACGGGGGGGCGACTGCGCGAGGTGGCGAGCTGGACCGTGAA